>JAXHSZ010000332.1:0-9858 GCA_034190725.1 Thermodesulfobacteriota bacterium | reverse complement strand
GCGATCTTTTCCAATGTCAATTTCCCAGTGATATCATTGCCAACGTGGATAGTGTATATGCAAATATTTTCCTCATACGCTGCTTTGAGTTCTTCTGCTGCCAACACAGGTCTTTCATCCATGTCCTTGCCGTCACTGATAATAATAACAGCAGTTTTCCCCTCGACGGAAAACCAATCCTTTTTTGCAGCCTTGAGGGAGTGATCAAGGGGGCTTGTTCCATCAGCGTCGAGTATGCCTCTCAAATTGTGACCAAACTCCTCTTTTGAATAACTCTCTGGGCCATGGCTTATCATTGTATAAACAGGAGAACCGAATGTTCTGAGTGCACTGATAAGTTTCAAATCAGGAATGGTCTGATTGAAACAATAGGCGATTTTCTTGGCGAACTTAAACTTAGTATATGAGTAGTCCAGATGGCAACTTTGACATTTCGAGGTCAGGGGGGCATCTTCCTCGGAAATTTCGGGGCCGCCACGATCAACTGAGTGACGACTCGCGTACTCAATATCTTTATACTGTACGTGACAGGTAATACACTCATCAGAAGCAACATATGTCTCAGTCATGGAGGCGGATGGATCAAACATGACCATGAAATTATCCACCTTTTTCACCAGATTGGGGGTGAGTTCCACCGGTGCACATTCATCGAGTTGCACAAGATGATAGGTATGCGTGGAAGGTTTTGAGTCTGATCCATCCTTTTGATTGGACTGGGGGTTGTGTACCGAGCATCCGGAAATAAGAATCCAAAAAGAAAGGATCATGCATGTTACGATTGAACTATATCGCATCAAAAATCTCCCATATAATTGAATATTTAGAAAGATAATAACCAACATGCTATGAGTAATGAATTGATTCCATCAGAGATGGTCAATGGGCAGGTTGAGTTTATGTTGGCAATTTATTCTTGACAGGCAATATCAACTTGCCTATACTTGAGTGCTCAAATATGAAAATTTCGTCTTGTATAGTAGAGTTAAAAGGATATGTCAAGAAAAAAGTTTAAAAAAGTTTTAAATTGTTATTTAATATATCATAAGATGCAGTTTGTCATCTGAAGTTTCACATTTCTTGCTGAAGCTACTTCTGGTTCAAGGGTGAGTAATGTTAAGAGTCTGTTATGACAATATTTAAAGGATTAAAAAGAATCCTGAACCGTTCAATTGAGGAAGAAGGAAGCAAAAGGTTGCAAGGAGATTCCAATGATGTTCGGCACAGAATTTGCTGTTTATCAATACGACACACACAACAAAACACCAAATCCTGGGGAGAATTCCACTTTTTTTACTGCTAGGGATATGAGTTGATGTCCTATGAAAATGATATAATGTATTGCTCTTATCACCAAACATAACAACCCAAAAAGATACATAGGTAGTGCCCATCCATAAATGGTCTTTTTGCTCAATATCTGCGTTATGCTCGAAAAATAATCCTCGGAATATCAAACATATGCCTGTGGTTATTTTTCTCGCATGCCTTGATCTTGAACAAAAAACCTCATTTCTGGATGGGCACTAGGTAGGCAATTATTGCCTCCTCTTTCTTTGTCCTCTTTTAGACACCGCGAAGAATAAGAACAACAAATTATTATCAGATAAAGATTAAGGAACCATAATGAAAGAAAAGGAAAGATTGATCACATTTATTTTACGGGGACTGGACCTCTTGATAGTGTATCTCTCCGTCTGGATTGCCCTGGAATTGACATCCAAATATTCCACTGATTCTTCTTTGGCTTTGACTTCACATTCCACCCAAAGTTTTCTTTACGTTACCACACTCATTGCCTATATGTTTAGTTTTCTTATCTTCGGATATTATAAAACATTCAGAAATCAAACCTATGATCAGATTTTCAGTAAGACTTTGGTCGTGGTTTTGGCGGGGTCCATGGGGTTGATTTTTATCCATTTTCTCTTTGATAGTCGAGAGATAAGCCGCAGTTTTTTATTTACATTATTAGGTTTTTGTATGCTGTTTCTCACCATGAGCAGAAGTCTGGCATACTCTTTTATCGGAGTCATCCGCAAAAGAGGGCTTGATTCCAGAAATGTTCTGATTGTCGGGAGTAAAATCCGCGCGCAAGAGGTGATTGATGCCATACTTTCCCATCCCGAATTTGGGTATGATATTCTTGGTTGCCTCGAGGTTGATAAAGAGGACATTGGAAAAAACGTGAAAGGTGATATCAAAGTCATTGGCTGTATATACACAGACTTAAAGAGGATACTCCTGGATGAAAACATTGATGAATTAGTCTTTGCCATGCCTTTGAGCGAGATCGATAATGGCCGCGAGTATATATCTTTTGCTGAGGAAATAGGGATTAACATAAGAGTGTTACCTGATTGGCAGATTCATAAGATGACGTATCATCCTGAGACAGCCACTGTTTACTATGATCAGTTCGTAGGCCTTCCCACCATAGCCCTGTCTTCCATACCACAGAAAGAATCAGAACTTTCAATAAAAACGGTCCTTGATTATGCTGGAGCGAGTGCATGCTTATTGCTTTTTTCTCCTATTATGTTGGTTGTGGCCATAGCAATTAAACTGACTTCTCCTGGGCCTGTCCTATTCAAGCAGGTCCGATCCGGGTTAAACGGACGCAAATTTGTCATCTGTAAATTCAGGAGCATGATTTCAGGCGCTGAGGACATGAAAGACAGCCTTTTTATGATGGATGAACAGGATGGTCCAGCCTTCAAAATAAGGAATGATCCAAGAATCACAAAATTTGGTAAGTTGCTTCGAAAGACAAGTATTGATGAATTACCCCAACTCATCAATGTGCTGCGCGGTGAGATGAGTCTCATTGGACCAAGACCTCCGCTGCCTTCAGAAGTTGAACAATATAAACCCTGGCACAGGCGGAGGCTTTCCATGAAGCCTGGTCTTACCTGTATATGGCAGGTGAAAGCCCGCAATAGAACGGATTTCGAAACCTGGATGAAACTTGACCTTGCATACATCGACAACTGGTCGATTATTTTAGACTTGAAAATTCTCTTGTTGACTATTCCCGCTGTCTTTAAGATGCCGGGATATTAAACAGTTGTGTATTCTACTCCGAACCTTCCACTGAATACATTTTACTCCTTCCACCTGATCCGAAGCGTTCCTTCAACTTCAATGAGATATGAGAAGAGTTTTGTATTGTAATCGAAAGGGTGGATTTCATGCAAATTATATAATAATACTGACTTCCTTTCTGCACCTGAAGAGTTTGCCCTGAGAGTCGAAACCGTAAAGGTGACAATTACTCTCAGGAAAACCAGTGTAGAATTTTCTTAAAGAGACAAAAAAACGCATTCAGTATCAGAAGATGATTCGAAGCTTATCAGGTGAATACGCAGCCCACAAATTCAAACCTGTCCATAACCTTGCTCATGAAGCCGATTGTTGAACGCTGCATTTGAAGGGCCTGTTGTTGTCTTGGTATAAATACAAGGTGTGTATTATGAATTGGAATAATATTAGTGATGTATTATAGAGGGTGATGTATTATAGAGGAAAAATTAAAAAAAGCATTTCATGAAGGTGTTCAAGAAAATATTATAATGAATCAATGGGGATGTTTGGTACATATATTCGCTCAGAGGAAACCCAGGGACATGGTTGAGGAATAACATCTTTGGTCGTAAATTTTCCTTGACATATCCCTTAAGTTTCAAGTAATGAAAGAAGTGCATCAAAGTTCGGCATGGTCAAGGAAGACGAAGATTTTTAATAAAGGAATATATTGCCTAAATTGAGCGATTCTTTCCTACTGCGAGGCTGTATCTTGCTTAATCTGAAGCAAAAAACGTTTCGAATCGAACTCACTGAAGGGGTGGCTTCACTTTCGTCCGCTTCGGATCGTTTTTTACTCAATATTCAGCAAGCTACAACCTTTCGTGACGGAAAGAATCGCTCAATTTAGGTATTGGGTATTTTAAGGGTTAAAATCTGAGTCTGATGCTGAGATTGGGATTAATTAGTGCAAGCCCGAGGAAACAGAATGAATACGGAGAGGTCAGAAGCACTTTTCAAGAAAGCTCAGAGACTCATTCCCGGTGGTGTAAACAGCCCTGTGAGGGCATACAAAGCTGTTGGAGGGAGTCCCCCCTTTATTAAAAAAGCAAGGGGAGCAAGGATATGTGATGTGGATGGAAATGAGTTCATCGACTTTGTAGGGTCTTGGGGCCCGATGATTCTGGGACACGCTCATCCACCCATCATATCGGCGCTTGAGAAAGTTATGGAAAATGGTATGAGTTTTGGTGCGCCCACAGGTTTGGAAATAGAATTGGCAAGCTTGATTACTGAAGCCGTACCGTCCATTGATATGGTGAGAATGGTCAGCTCAGGCACAGAAGCGACAATGAGTGCAATCAGGCTGGCCAGAGGGTGCACAAACAGGAGCAAGATTATCAAGTTTGAAGGATGCTATCATGGCCATGTGGATAGTCTGCTGGTTAAAGCAGGATCGGGGGCTACTACTTTCGGTATCCCCGATAGTTTGGGTATTCCAGAGGATTTTGCAAAGAATACCATCGCTCTCCCCTTTAATAATCTTGTATCAGTAAAAGACACTGTAGAAGAATTTGGGAAAGATATAGCTGCTATTATTCTTGAACCAATACCGGGGAATATGGGAGTAATTTTACCGAAGCATGGGTTTTTAGAAGGAGTAAGGGAACTCTGTAATCAATATGGTATCGTCTTGATTTTTGATGAAGTGATCACCGGCTTTCGTGTTTCTTTTGGCGGAGCTCAAGAACTTTATGGAGTGATGCCGGATCTAACCTGTTTGGGTAAAATCATCGGTGGCGGATTGCCGGTAGGGGCTTTCGGTGGAAAGAGAGAGATCATGGAAAAGATGGCTCCCCTAGGACCTGTCTATCAAGCCGGCACCCTCTCGGGGAATCCCCTTGCTATGACTGCGGGGATCGAGACTTTGAAAACACTCTCTCAAAGTGGTGTCTATGAAGATTTAGAAATGAAGGGGAACGCACTATCCAAAGGGATTGAAAAGGCCGCCTCTAATGCAGGAGTACATGTTTTTTCATCAATGGTGGGATCCATGTTCACACTCTTCTTTACGGATGGAACTGTGACGGACTACACAAGTGCAAAGATGTGTGATACTAATATGTTTAGAAAGTACTTTTCTACGATGTTAAAGGAAGGGATATATTTACCCCCTTCGCAATTTGAGTCATGGTTTGTTTCTCTTGCCCATACAGAGGGTGATATAGAAAAGACCATTGAAGCTTCTAGGAAATCTTTTTCTTACCTGAGTTGAACGATTCTTTCCGTCACGAGAGGTTGTAGGTCGCTGAATATGGAGTAAAAAACGATTCGAAGGACGAAAGTGAAGCCATCCATTCAGGGAGTTCGATTCGAAACGTTTTTATGCTTCAGGTTCAGTAAGATACAACCTTGCAGTTGGAAAGAATCGCTCAATTTAGGTCTAATATTCCCTGTTAGGATTGAGGTCAGATGTGATCATTCTCATTGAACAGAACCAATGAACTGGTGATAATCATTCCATAACAAACCCAAAATCTTCGTGGAGATTGAGGAGCCAATTGGGCATATGAGAAATCTTCGGGGGGGAAAGAAGGAACGAGTCAAGGGGGTTATTGATTTGTTTTGTGGTGAATTTACACTCAATGATCTAGAACTTTCTTGCCCTGGGGTGAGCCTTCATACGATCAGAAAAGTGCTATATGGCTTGAAAAAGGATGGGAAGATCACATGCCGGGGTTGGGGCTCAGGGGCGAAATGGTGCAAAAAAGGAGAATACGATTGAAAGAATGTAACGCGAACCTTTTTCTTCCTATTTTAACCTCTTTCACAGACAAAACGATTCTTGCCTGACTTTTTCGCCTCGTAAAGAGCTTCATCAGCCCGTACTATGACTGAATCTGCTGTATCGTCTTTTCTGAAGGTACTCACTCCAATGCTCACGGTAAATGTAAGTTTGGGAGCACCTTTATCGTCACTCATTGTGTATTTGTCCCCAGCGACACTCTTGCATATAGCATTGGCCTTTTTCATTGCATTTTTAAGTGATGCCTGGGGCAAGATAATAACAAATTCTTCTCCCCCATACCGTGCAAGGAAATCCTCTCTACGGATGTTTCCTTTGCATTTTTGAACAAGAGCCAGGAGCACTCTATCTCCTATCTTATGGCCGAAAGTATCATTGATTTTCTTGAAATCATCGATGTCAAGCATAAGCATTGAAAAACGAGATCGTGAAAGGTTTTTTTGTGTCACTAGTTTCCCCATATATTTGTCAAATGCCAATCGATTATAGATGCCTGTCAATCCGTCTCTCAATGATTCCTTTTTCACCTTCTGTAGCTCCGCTTTCAGAGAACTGACTTTTCCAGACAGCGTTTCAATCTCTTTGCTTTCCTTCAATTGTTTTTCGCTGATCGTTTCCCTCATCCTTTCTATCTCTTGTGCCAGATCTGTTCTTATCTTCTTGATATCATCGAGTAGAGTTATTTTTTCTATTTTTTCCGTTTGTTTGTAAATCCTTTGGTTAAAATCTTCATTTTCCGTACTGATTGATGCAATGGCTTTTGTGAGAAGTTCAACGATACTTTTGAATTCACTGTCTCTTTTAAGAAAGTATTCTTTTTCCAGTTTAATGAACCCCTTTATGGTCCTTTGATACTTCTCAAAAGCAACCTCTAATTTCTTTGTCCTCTTTTCAGACAGCAGTTTGCCTGAGAGATCATCCATTTCTTTCTTGAAACCCTCAGCGTCTATTTCCTTAAGGTCTAGAGAAAATTCCTTGATATAGAACAGTAATGACTGTATGGCCATGATCAGAAAATCCTCTTTGGATTGATCTCCGACAGATTTGTCAGCCAATTCTTTTGTACTTGATAGAAGGTCAACTTTCTTCTTTCGTATAGACATAACTTGCATCCCCTTTTACGGATATAAAAAACAAGTATTACCTAGTACCCATCCATAAATGGTCTTTTTGCTCAATATCTGCGTTATGCTCGAAAAATAATCCTCGGAATATCAAACATATGCCTGCGGTTATTTTTCTCGCATGCCTTGATCTTGAACAAAAAACCTCATTTCTGGATGGGCACTACCTAAGTTAAGCGGTTCACTATTCACAGTTCCGGGTTAAACGGACGAATAACTGACTGTCAGAAAAAGGAAACCACATTAACAGGAGTAAATGTTACGTTTCACCAAAAGGGTGAAGAAGACTTGATCTGATTTGCATTTCAATCGTTATGAATAAAATTAATGATATCAAAAGATTATAATCATTGAGCTTTGAATCCTGAATCTGGAATCGTTCAACTTAGGTTATCAAAAGAGTACAAGAATTCCCCATACTAGTCAAGTATTTATAGAAAAATCAGCTATGCTAATCATTATCAATCCTTCTCGATAATCCTTGATAATCTCTTCAGATTGAGTTATATTCATCCAATTATTGCATATTGTTTCATGGGACTACCCAATACAGCTTTTAACTTTTTGGAGGGCAACAGATGAGCTCAGGTAGAATTGTAAATATATTAATGGTTGACAAACAGGCAATCAAGCTTTCCGATCCTTTGGCGGAGTTTCTTGATATATCAGAAGAAGAACAGGAATACAGATTGAACAGTTGTGACAGCTACCCAGACGCATTATCGTTACTGGATGGAGTCGATATCGCTCTGGTACAACTCGATTTGACCAAAGAGTACTTTATGCCGGGAGATGAAGAGTTCCTCCCATGGATAGATGAAGAAAACGCAGGATACAGGTTCCTGGCTTACTTAAAAAAGCAGTATTCAAAGATCAAGGTGATCATGTTGGTAGACTACCCTGCCTGTGAAGAAACCCCATCACACATATCTCAAATACTCGATAAAGGAGCCGATAACTACCTCATAAAACCCTTTGTCATAAGCGATCTTGTGGGAGAAATACACCGCTTGTCGCGGGACATATGATGAATCGATGGATCAATTTTATACTTGAAAAAAAAGCTAACAGGGGAGTAAGAGTAAGAAAGGCTTGTGAAAGATGGTTAATCGATAATATCTGTTCACAGTTATCAAACAATAATGTATAATTGTTCATCGGTTTTCATTCCAGCTTCTTCATAACTTCTTCAATCCTATCGAGACCCTTTTCAATGTTTTCATATGAAGTGGCATATGAGAGTCTGACATGATCGTCGTCTCCGAATGCAGCGCCAGGCACAACGGCAACCCTGGCAGTATCCAGGAGAAAATCAGCCATTATTGTGGAGTTGTTCATCTTCTTCCCTCTAAAGCTCATTTGGAACAGGTTTGACACTCTAGGAAATGCATAGAAGGCTCCCGCAGGCATCAAACAAGCTATTCCATCAATGGAATTGAGCCTTTCAACCATATATGTTCTTCTCTCATCGAATTCTTTCACCATCATCATTACGGCATCTTCCGAGTCTCTCAATGCCTCTGTGCTGGCTTTTTGTGCAATAGAAGTTGGATTTGAGGTGCTTTGACCTTGAATCATACTCATGGACGAGATAATCTCTTTCGGACCGGCTGCATACCCTATACGCCAGCCCGTCATTGAGTACGCTTTTGATACACCATTCACCACAACGGTCAGGTCTTTAATATCCTCCCCCAAAGAAGCTATACTGGTGAAGGTGAAGTTATCATACACCAACTTCTCATATACTTCATCTGAGATAACAATGAGATTGTTTTCAACGGCAATCTCTGCTATCGGCCTGAATTCCTCATCCGAGTACACTGCTCCTGTGGGATTGGACGGGCTGTTTATCACCAGGGCTTTGGAATGCGGTGTTATCACCTTTTTTATATCTTCAGGGTCGACTTTAAATCCATTTTTTTCATGGCATTTTACGATGATTGGAACAGCATCATTGAGAAGGACGATGTCCGGGTAGGAAACCCAATACGGCGAGAGGATGATCACCTCGTCCCCTTTGTTCAAAATCGCTTGTGCAATATTGTAAATGCTGTGTTTGGCCCCACAGGAGACCATGATTTGATCTCTTTCATATGTCAGGTTGTTTTCCTTTTGAAACTTATAGATGATGGCATCCTTCAGCTCTGTGATTCCATCGACTGCGGTATATTTTGTAAACCCATCGTTGAGGGCTTTAATGGCTGCATCTTTAATGTTTTGCGGAGTATCGAAATCGGGTTGACCTTCGCTGAAGCTTACGATATCAATCCCTCTTGCCTTCATCTCATTTGCCCTTGCTGATATGGTCAGAGTCGGTGAAGGTTTTATCTTCTTTACTCTCTCAGATAGAACCATGATTCTCTTCTGTTATCGAGTACGCATCCATAAATGGCTCTTTTCCCTAATCTCTGCGGCAGGCTCTCAGATAGAGGGGCACATTGCAATGTGCCCCTAATTATTCCATGTATTCCTGCTGGAAAATCTTGGTCTTCCTTGACCATATAAGAAATATCTCATTTCAGGATGAGCACTCTTTCTTTTGCGATTGATCAATGGTTTGCGTTTCTGTATTTGGGGTACTTGTCCTTCAATCTTCTATTCACCACTTCAGGGACGAGTTCCTCCACAGAACCACCCATGCTTGCTACTTCTTTGATTATTTTGGAACTGGTATAGAACCATCTGTAGCTTGTCATAAGAAAGACTGATTCTATGTTTTTGTCAAGTTTTCTATTCATCAATGCCATTTGAAATTCGTATTCAAAATCCAACACAGCCCTCAGACCTCTGATTACTACATGGATATTCTGCTTGTCCAGGTACTCTACCAGAAGACAGTCGAAGGAGTCTATAACAACTCTGGTAAGGACCGCGACGGCTTCGTCATCACCGGCGGCGGCG
>JAXHSZ010000331.1:0-4874 GCA_034190725.1 Thermodesulfobacteriota bacterium | reverse complement strand
CCCGTGACAGGGTTATCCTTTATTTGGGTGCTGAGAAAAATGAAAGAGGAAGGCTAATTCTCTACAATTTAACTCAACAGAAAAAAAGATTATTAACTCCTAAAGATTTAGTAGTATTAGATTTTGAGCCATTTTCTCAAGGAGATACAACTTTCTCGTTAAAGGCAATACTAAAAACAATCCTCATTGTCAAGGAATTTTATATAAAAAACTCATCTTTTTCCTAACCCACTACAAAACATGTAGAAACGCATTCATGAAATCAGATGATTCGACCATATACCGAGTACACCTTTTGTCTCAACCGACAAAAGAAATAAAAAGCCAGTAATTTTGAAGTATTATGTAGACATCCATTCTTTCTCCAGGGGAATGCTGTTGAATGAAGAGAGGAGATATACTGGGAAAGAAGTCTTCCCTCCCCTTGTGAGAGGGATTGAGGGAGGGAGAAATATGCTTTATGATTAAAAACAGCGATACCTTTACTATTCAGCCTTTTTCACCCCCACCTCACCTTTCACATCAAGGGGGAGGAATTTTTAAATATGAGAATCCTGAAGGAGATAAAAGCTTAAAAAGCATCTCCCTTCATTACACAGTATTGTTTCTCTGGGGAGTTGTATTTTTGTCTGTAACCGAAATGAAAGAGCTTTTCTCTTGACAATGGATTTTATTCGTTGTTGTAATAAAGACCACAATCAATTGAAAAACACCCGACTTTTACCGCAATTCTATCTATAAACATTGCGATCTGTGCGGTGGGCCAAGGTCACCGCTTGCTGGCTGTTTACCACAGCCCTGCGTAACCGCATACATTGAATCTTATGAATAAAGGAGCCGTAAAGAAATGTATAGACAAAAAACCAAGACATTGAAAATAGGAGTAATCCCGTTTCTTCTTTTCTTTATCGTAGGTTGCCCAGGTGGATACACTTCTTATGAAGCTCAGCACCCTCTGTCCGATAAAGTGGGTTTTTCAACTTCAGGCAAGCTGAAAGATGGAACACGGGTGAGTTACGAGATAAAGAGAAAATCTCCCTTGTCCTTTCATCCTGTAGAACAGGTCATGTACAAGAAAAACGGCACAAATATCATAGCTGATTACGATGGGGACGGAAAAGTGGACAGAATTTTGATAGGCAAATCAAATGAAGTTGTCGGCAGGGAATTTTTCGGTATGAGGCTGAGGTACAATGAATCAATCCTCAGCGAAGCAGAGGCCAGGGAGATCATCTACGATGCTGACAGGATATTCAACAGGGTGAAGGTGGAGCTGGATGTGGATGAAAAACTGGAGTCCTATAAAAAAAATGTGGAGAATCCCTTCAGGTAGTATCCATCCATAAAGAGCTCTTGTTCGCAATCTTTGTGCTTGCCTGTGTGTGGTCGTACGCAGACAGGTCAGACTCGGAGTTCAATCCTCGAAATACCCAATCCGGTTATTGGAAACATGAATGTATTGATTGTAAACACCCCACTTTTGTGGTTGACTATTGTCTCCTTTCTCTGATAACATCACGGCAGTCTCCTAAAATAGTTAACTCCCTACTTTCATTACTGGTTTTGTTAATCGATATTCATTGTTATTTTTACCCAGTCAATCAGTCTCTTTTTTCATTGCAGAATCCTCAGGGACTATCTTCATTGTCACTGCACTCTATCTTGAACCTGAAACCAGACATATGCAACCTATGATCCTGAAACAGAGAAGGATTAAGCACATTCTTTGAATGGAACTTTTAGATTGTGCTGTTAGCCAAGTTCAACGCTTGTTGTCTGCTCAACGGCACAGATCGAAATTTTAAGGGTGGAAGAAGAGACATATGAGTAAAGAAAATGGCCACCCCCGGCTCATTATGGGGGAGATATTGATCAGAATACTTTCCCCTGAAATAGGGAGACAGAGAAATGGGTTATATGAATCAGTTGTCTGAAGGCAGTCTGAAAAGAAACAAACTCTTATCAGGAAAGGAGGAGAATATATGGATTTTCAGTTTACACCAGAGCAAGATGCGTTAAGAACGAAATTTACAGAGTTCTGTAAGGAAGAGGCAAAGAGAGCCCCCAAGGGCTGGGTAGGTGGTTTGGCGGCAGAAGAAACCGATGAAGGGTGGGCGTATCACCAATCCGTAGTAAAGAAGGTGGCGGAAAAGGGCTGGTTATGTCTCCCCTGGCCGGAAGAATACGGTGGAAAGGGACATGGGCCCATTGAGCAGCTTATCTTCAATGAGGTTATGGCATATAACAGGGTGCCGGCCCTCCCTTTTCATTTCATGACCGTGGCAGCCGGTATTATGATGTATGGATCGGAGGAACAGAAGAAGGAATGGCTGCCAAAGATAGCCAGCGCGGAAATCAATTGGGCTGAAGGATTAAGCGAACCCAATGCCGGTTCGGATCTGGCCAGCCTGACCACTGCAGCCGTTGCAGACGGTGATGATTATGTCATCAATGGTCAAAAAGTATGGACCAGCGGTGCCCACCGTGCGGACCATATTTTTATCCTGGCAAGGACGGACCCCGATGAAGCCAGGCACAAGGGACTGACCTTTTTTATCGAAAAAATCGGGCCGGGGATTGAATTTCGTCCTTTAATCTTCATGAACGGCAGCCATTTTTACAACGAGACCTTCATAGATAATTTCCGTGTACCAAAGAAAAATGTAGTTGGAGAGGTAAATAAAGGGTGGTACGTGATGATGGCCGGGAGAAACTTTGCCCGCGCCAACATAATGATTGCAGCCCAGGGAAAGAGGGACCTGGAGGATCTGATCGAATACTGTAAACAGACATACGAAAATGGAGAAATTCTTACTAAAAAACCATTGATTCGTCATAAGCTTGTGGAATTGGCCATAGACTTTGAGGCAGCCCATAAGTTTGCCTATTATGTGGGTTGGCTTCAGAGTCAGGGGAAAGATGTTGCAGCCGAGGCAGCAGCCTGTGGTTATTATTCTTGTGAACTCAACCTCCACCTTGCCAATACGGCAATAGAGATTATGGGGCTTTATGGAATAATAAAGAAAGAGTCTGAGTGGGCCCCTCTTTATGGTAAATTTCAAGATCTGTGTCAGTGGGGATCAGGCTTCACCATCGCCGGAGGCACCACGGAAATAAGAAAAAATATAATCGCATGGACTAAACTCCAGCTGCCTCGTGGCTAGGGAACAACACAGTTATTATACTGAACAGGGAGTATCTTTCAAATCGTATCAGTTCGGTTTATCCTCAGTAGAGTAATCAGGGGATATCCCTTTGAGTTTGAGTATGAATGGTCACTTATTTCCATTGAAAGGAGGAAATATGGATTTCGCTTTTACCGAAGAACAGGAAATAATAAGAAAGGCGGCTCATGACTTCTTGGCAAAGCAATTTCCCAAGACATTAGTAAGAGAAATGGAGGAGGATCCTACAGGCTTTAATGCCGATGTGTGGAAGGGCATGGCAGAATTGGGATGGATGGGGTTGATCATCCCGGAAGAGTATGACGGCAGTGGGTGCAGCTTCATGGATCTGATCGTTCTTCTTGAAGAGATGGGGCAGGCATGTCTGGTTTCCCCCTTCTTTACCACTGTTCTTTGTACTTTCCTTATCTTGTATGCCGGCAGCGAAGAACAGAAGAAGGAACTCCTTCCCAAGATAGCCAATGGGGAAAAAATCTTTGCATTGGCCTTAACGGAGCCCAGCGCTTCGTATGAAGCTGAGGGGATCGCCACAAAGGCGTATGAGGAAAAAGAAGGGTACATTATCAATGGTACCAAACTCTTCGTTCATGACGCCCAGGTGGCAGACTCTCTTCTCTGTATTGCTAAGACAAATCAATGGTCTCCCCCGGAAGAAGGTCTTACCATCTTCCTTGTGGATGCCAAAAGCCAAGGAATGAAGATCATCCCCCTTCCTACAATCGCCGACGACAAGGAGACTGAAGTTGTATTTGAAGATGTGATTGTACCAAAAGAAAATATGATTGGCGAATTGAATGGAGGATGGCCTACTGTAAAGAGACTCCTGGACATAGCAGCTATAGCAAAATGTGCTGAGATGATAGGTGGGGCCGATTGGACAGTAGAAAACTGTGCGGCTTATGCTAAGGAGAGGGTACAGTTCGGGAAACCTATCGGCAGCTTTGGAATCCTTCAGCATTATATGGCTGAAATGTGGGCTGAAATCAATCACGCTAAAAGACTCGTCTATTATGCTGGTTGGCTTTTGGATCAGGGACTCCCTTGTGCTAGAGAGGCAGCAATGGCAAAGGCTCGAATGTCCGACGTCTACAAACACGTCACCCGTAAGGGTGTACAGATCTTCGGCGGTATTGGGACAACCAGGGAGCATGATATGGGGCTTTATTATCGTCGAGCCAGGCAAATGATGCCCCTTTTTGGGTCCCCAGACTTCTGCCGGGAAAGGGTGGCCCATGAGATGGGACTTTAATTATGGAAAGAGAGATAGGATAAACATTAGAAAATCTTTGTAAAATAAATATGGAAAGGAGCACTTTCATTCACAAAAGTGCTCCTTTATTCTACGGCACTGAAAAGACCTGACTTTTCAAACAGTGGACTGACGTACATTACACCCACTGTGGTTGAGAAGAAAGTATGACAGCGAATAAAGACACATCATTCTTCAATATTATCCTGGACAGCATCACGGACGGTGTCTTCACCATCAATGAGCGTGATGAAATTATGTCGTTCAACAGGGCAGCTGAGGAGATTACAGGCTTCAGCAAAGAGAAGGCTATCGGACAATACTGCTTTAACGTTTTCAGGACAAATATATGTCAGACATCCTGTGCATTGAAAGAGACCCTTCATACCGGCAAACCCATCGTTGACATGCCTGTAAACATACTGAACAAAGATGGGAAA
>JAXHSZ010000330.1:0-5653 GCA_034190725.1 Thermodesulfobacteriota bacterium | reverse complement strand
GTATTCGTAATGACCTTGGCCTCGTCTCCTTCCATGATCGAAACGCATGAATTGGTCGTACCCAAATCTATCCCTAT
Source organism: Thermodesulfobacteriota bacterium (assembly GCA_034190725.1). Lineage (GTDB taxonomy): Bacteria > Desulfobacterota > UBA8473 > UBA8473 > UBA8473 > JAXHSZ01. The sequence continues at coordinate 5,576 of JAXHSZ010000330.1, read as the reverse complement.
TATTTTGCTCTTTCATGACCCATTTTCCTAAATAACTTATCGGTCATAGGTGTCATATCTTTAAGAAAATCTGAGTGTTGTCCTCATCATCTCATATGATAATATGTTTTTTCCCCTTCAACAGGTGAAAAATATCCATCATTCATCATTCAGATGAGATGTTTAATAAAGAGACTCAATACCAACATAAAAGAGGTCATACTGATATCTGAACATAGGCCTTTAAAAATTGTCCGTAACATGATATTGTATAACATCAGCTCGAGTTCATACCTCAGGTTGTTTTTGTAAAAAGGGTCTCCCTTTGCATTAATTTATAAGGAAGTGCCTCAAGTTAAAAGTGACTAAAGTTTTTTTAGATTTGATAGGAGCGTTTCTGATGAAAAGTAAAAGAAAATGTATTGCAGTTTTTGTTTTATCCATCTTCTTTTTAATGATCTCTTCTGGAACATGGGCAGTAAGTCTCAAAGAGAGGGTAAAGGAATTCACTCTGGAAAACGGTATGAAGGTTTTGATGCTTGAGCGACATTTTTCACCTACAGTCTCTTTTTACATGAGTTTTAAAGTTGGTGCAGTGGATGAGCATCCCATGATTTCAGGAACTGCTCATCTTTTAGAACATATGCTTTTCAAAGGCACAGAGACACTGGGAACAAAGAATTATACAGAGGAGAAGAAGATCCTCGATGAAATCGACAGGATTGCTGTAAAAATTGATACGGATAGAATCACAGGGAAAAAGGCTGATGAGAAAGAAACACGGAAACTCAAAACCGACTTGGCCAAGCTGCAGGAGAAGCATAAGAAGTATGTAATCAAAGACGAGATAGACTCAATCTATTCAAGAAACGGAGGAGTTGGTTTCAATGCCTCTACAGGGTACGATATCACGAGATATAAGGTGAGTCTTCCCTCAAACAGAGTTGAATTGTGGGCTAAGATAGAAGCCGACAGGATGCAGAATCCGGTATTGAGAGAGTTCTATTCAGAGAGAGATGTGGTCATGGAGGAAAGAAGACAGAGAATCGATGCCACACCGGAGGGCAGACTCTTTGAAAATTTTATGGCCCATTCTTTTATGGTTCACCCCTATAGGAGGCCGATAATAGGATGGGATTCCGTACTTCAATTCTTAAACAAGAATGATACAGAAAAATTTTTCAGGACGTTTTATGCACCCAACAATACAGTGGTTGCCATAGTGGGAGATATAGATACGGCAAAGGTCCTCAACCTCATCAAGAGATATTTTGAAGATATTCCACCCCAGCCTTTGCCGCCGCCCATATGGCTGAAGGAGCCTGAGCAGCAAGGAGAGAGACGAGTCGTTGTGAGATCTGATGCAAATCCCCGTATGATCATTGGTTACCACAAACCCACTGTTCCCGATTATGAAGATTATGTATTCGATGTCATTGACGGCATATTATCGAGGGGTCGAACTTCAAGATTTTATAAAAGATTGATAGAAAAAGAAAAGATGGCAGTCAGCGTAGAAACGGTCAATGGGTATCCTGGGGCAAGATTCCCGAACCTTTTTTCCATATTCGCAACACCACGACACCCACATACAAACGTTGAACTGGAAGAGGTCATTTACGGGGAGATAGACAGATTAAAAAAGGAACCGGTCACCGAAAGAGAACTTCGGAGAATAAAAAACCAACTACAAGCTGACTTTGTGAGGAGGCTCAAATCGAATGCAGGTTTGGCCAGTATGCTTTCATATTACCAGACGGTCACCGGTGACTGGAGATATATAGAGGATCAATTGGAAATAATAGAACGAGTCACCCCTGAAGATATAATGAAAGTTGCAGGCAAATATCTTACGCAAAAAAACAGAACTGTAGCGCAGTTGATGAAAGAATAAGCTCGAGGAGGAAAAATTGAGATGAGAAAGGTAATAATCCTCTCTCTATTTATGATGGTGGTGACAGGAGGAGTGCCTCATCATATTTATGGAGACATGTCTGGACATCCAAGGGATATGTCATTTACTCCCCTTACATTTGCTCCTCCCAAGGGGGACAGAATCACTTTAAACAATGGTATGGTTTTGTATGTCCTTGAGGATCAAGAACTTCCTCTCTTTAACCTTTCTGCAGTGATACGGACAGGTTCCATTTACGATCCAACTGAGAGGGTGGGTCTGGCGCAATTGACCGGTAAGGTGATGAGGACAGGAGGCACCAAATTAATGGAACCGGATGAGATAAACGATCAACTGGAATATATAGCAGGATCAGTGGAAATCGGAATTGGGAGAGAGTCAGGATCTGCTTCCCTTTCCGTGATGAAGAAAGACATTGACTTCGGCCTGAAGATTTTTTCAGACATATTAATGAATCCCAGGTTTGATCAAAGCAAACTGGATCTTGCAAAAAAACAGAAAATTGAGGCCATAAGGAGGAGGAATGATAATCCGAGCGATATCGCTTTCAGAGAGTTCAGAAGGGTTTTGTACAAAGGGAATCCCAGGGGCAGGATATCCACATTCGAGTCTATCAATGCCATTACTCGGCAGGACCTGATTGAATTTCATGACAAGTTTTTTCGACCCGGAAACATGCTATTTGCCGTGTCCGGTGATTTCAAGAAGGATGTTATCATCAAGAAGCTCGAACAGACATTCCAGGGATGGAGAAAAAGTCCGGTGAGCATAACCGAAGCACCACTGCCTGAGTACTCCTTGAAGAGATCAATACATTATGCTTTCAAAGATGTCTCACAGTCCACAATCGTGTTGGGACATCTTGCAGTGAGTAAGACAGATCCCGACTATTATCCTTTTACAGTGTTGAATTTCATCTTAGGAGGGGGAGGTTTCAACTCCAGATTGACATCTGAGATACGATCCAATAGAGGGCTTGCCTATAGTGTTGGAAGTTTCTATAGAGGGGATGTGGAATACGGAGTCTTTGCCGCCATATGTATGACAAAGTCTTCCACCACATATCAGGCAATATCCCTGATCGAAAAAATAATAACGGAAACAAAGGAAAACGGTGTCACTGAAGAAGAGTTAACCTGGGCAAAAGAATCGATCATCAATAAGTTCATCTTTACTTTCACATCATCTGCAAGTGTGGTCAACCAGCAGATGTGGCTGGAGTATGATAAGCTGCCTGACGACTACTTACAGAAATATCAAGAAAATGTATCACTTGTCACTCATGAGGACATACGAAGGGTTGCAAAGAAGTATCTCCACCCTGACAAATCTCTATTTGTTATTGTAGGAAACGGGGAGGCTTTTGACAAACCCCTGTCTCTTTTGGGTGAAGTAACTGAGATAGAGCTGAAAAATACTGATGAGTCGGAAGCCGAAGTTGAGATCCGAAATAGAAAGAGTACATCAGACAAATAAAGTGTTATGGTCATATGGTCGATATATAAAGCGATGGAGAGAATCTCTTGAAAGGAGGACCGATATTGAGAAAGATTTTCATTTCCATTGCCATATTCTCCATTTTCTTTCTATTTGACAATAATGTAAAAGCATTGACTGTTGATGAGATCATTAAACTCAAGAAGGCTGGAGTGAGTGACGAAACAATTCAGATGTTTATACAAATGGAGCAGGAAAAGAAGAGAGAAGAAAAGGAATCCTCCCATAGCAACTCTAAGAAGATGGGGACATGGGAGGTAAAAAATTCGGATGGTAAAGAAGTAACAATCTACACAACAGGTGGAGAAGAGAGTAGGGGAGAAGGCAGCCCTGAGGATAAAGAAGAGGAAAAGAGAGAGAAAGCGTGGGAGATGTTAAAAAATATATTGATAGATGCACGAAACGATGAGCAATAGACGAGAGCCCATAAGGAAAAGGATTCCTCTTCACTGTTTTGATGTCCATGAAATCATTTCATATCTATGAAAAAACTTCATGTGATTTTCATATCCATAAATGCAATCTCCTTTTCTCGATGAGCATCTCAGGTTTTGTAACTCCTCAGAAAGTGGATCCTTACCCTTTATGTTGAAATAATTAATCATATAACGATAATTCACCCATAAATAGTGCTTATCCATAAATGCCTGAAATCCCCTCCCCACAATCCCAATCCTGTTGAATGAAGAGAACAGACATACTTAGAAAGAAGTCCTCCCTCCCTTGGTGGGAGGACTTGAGGGAGGGGGAAACAGGCTTTATGATAAAAAACAGAAATACCTTTACTATTCAGCCGTTTTTCACCCTCACCTTACCTCCCCCATCAAGGGGGAGGAATCTGTAAAGATTGGAGTCTTGAAATACATAAGAACTTATAAAGAAATATCCCTTAATTCAACAGCATTGTCTCCCATGGGAGAAGGAGTTTCTGAATGGACATGAGATATCGAAACGTTGCCCAACCCTCTCATATTGAGATGATTAAAAGATAGAATCAAAGAAAAACCCCGCCATAAAGCATAATTTTCCTGTTATCTCTTCCTATAAACCCTATAAACATTCATTTTAAATCAATTCCAATGGATTTTGTCAAGATTCCATGTTGGCCTTCTAAAATAATTTCAACCGGCAAACGGTGAACCAAGTTTACCATTTGACGGTTTCTTGATTTGTTTGTTCCTTGTGAACTGCAAGCTACAAAAAGGTTGTGTATCTTATGGAATTGTATGTTTAATATGCCTATTCAGATGCTTACAGTGTTCTGGGTATAAGAAGCAAACAAAGCAAGCAGACGGTTCTTATCACAACTTTCCTTCACAGCACAGGTTGAATAATTTCAGACAAAAATCTGACAAGCACTCAGAAAAACTTACAAAACAGATTGGTTCATAACGATGATCAACTCAACAGGATTTGAAATAATTTCATCTTTAGGCATGATTATTGCCTTTCCGACAGGTTTACTGGAGTTCATTTTAACTAAAGAGGAGGAGAGAGATGTTTTCATTGTTTCAGAGCGGCGGTGTATTTATGTATGTGATTTTGGCGGTATCGATTGTTGCATGTGCATTGTTCTTTGAGCGGGTGAGTTTTCTCTATTTTCGTCTGAAACTTAATTTTGATACTGCATTTCAAAGGATTTTTCATTCACTTGAGAGGATGGATTACCGCGGTGCAATAGAGGAGTGTACCAAAATCGAAAAACACCCGATAGGTCGAATACTCAAGGCAGGACTCCTCAAATCAGATAAAAGGGACAAAGAGATAGAGTTGGCCATGGAAGAAAATATTCTAAAGGAAATTCCATTAATCAAAGCCAGGGTGAACTATATGGCCATGTTTGCAAATATATCAACTCTTCTTGGATTGTTGGGGACCATAATGGGATTGATTACGGCATTTCAAGGTGTAAGTACTGCAGATGCAGCCATGAAGCAGGAGATATTGGCCAAAGGAATATCCGTGGCTATGCTGACTACAGCTTTCGGCCTGATTGTAGCGATACCATGTCTGGCTGGATTCTATATCCTCAACAACAGGGGAGACTACTTGATTGATCAATTTGAAGAGAAAGCCCTGAAGCTCTTTAATGTGCTTTCTTCATTGAAAAGAGACAGAGAAGCGTTATGTCAAAGCTAAGACAATACAGGCGAAAGTCCAGTGAAGAGATAGAGATTGATCTGGT
>JAXHSZ010000033.1:0-3768 GCA_034190725.1 Thermodesulfobacteriota bacterium | reverse complement strand
GGGTGCACTCGTGGGGTGGCAAGTTCATGTTCCCTCAGGATTATCGGCTGGAGAAAGGGTCATTGTTGTGGGACATCGCTTTCTGGATAATAATCAGACTGTGGAGGTCATTCAAAACGTACTCCATCCCCAGGAGATTAAAAGTCTATGATCGTAACGGATATTGCTGTTGACAAAAGGACCAGCGTTGTCATCCTGGCGCTGGTGATCATTGTCTTCGGCCTTGTTGCATATACCTCTTTGCCACGTGAGTCAGCACCGGATATTACTATCCCCTATATCTTTATCACAACCAGCTATCCGGGTGTAGCCCCCGAAGACATCGAACAGGCCATCACTGTCCCCATTGAGAAAAAGCTCAAGGGTCTCGAGGCTGTCAAGCGGATCGAGTCCTCAAGCACTGAGGGGATAAGCTCGATCATCGTCGAGTTTGTTGCAGGGACTGATATTGATGAAGTTCTCTCAAAAACCAAGGACAAAGTCGATCTCGCCAAACCGGAGTTGCCTGCGGATCTGGAGGAGGATCCGGAAGTTGTTGAGATCAACATTTCAGAGCTTCCCATCGTTGTCCTGTCACTGTCCGGAGCATGTGGTCTCGTCAGGCTCAAGGAAATAGCCGAGGATCTGGAAGAAGAAATTGAATCCATTCCAGGTGTCTTAGAGGCCGATGTGACCGGCGGACTAGAGCGTGAGATCCGGGTTGAACCTTACCCTGAAAAGCTTGCTTACTATGGCATATCCATTCTCGGACTCCAGAGTGTCATTGCTGAGGAAAATCAGAACGTTTCCGGAGGGGCTATCCGTATGGGTGACGGCCGTTTTCAACTTCGGGTACCCGGTGAGTTCACAAGTCCCGATGAGATCTACGGCCTGATCGTTGGACTCCAAGGAAATCAGCCGATCTACCTCAAGGATGTGGCCAGGGTTGTGGATGGCTTTAAAGATGAGGAAGGCCGTTCTCGTTTGAACGGCCATCAGGCGATCACCATTCAAGTCAAGAAGCGTGCAGGAGAAAATGTAATACGTATTACCAATCGTATAGACCAACTCATCGAGGAACGGATGCCCACTTGGCCTATAGGAACCAAGGTAACAAAACTCATGGATCAGGCCAAGGACATCAGATTGATGATCACCGATCTTGAGAATAACATTATTACCGGTTTGGTCCTTGTCATTGTGGTCTTATTTTTTGTTATGGGTGTACGCAACGCTGTGCTGGTCAGCATGGCCATCCCTTTCTCCATGCTGCTTTCGTTTATCGTCCTCCAAGCCTTAGGCATTACCCTCAACATGGTTGTCCTCTTTTCCCTGACCCTTTCCCTTGGGATGCTGGTGGACAATGCAATCGTTATTGTGGAAAACATCTTCCGCTACATGGAGCAGGGTGTACCCCGCATTCAAGCAGCAATGAAAGCAACCGGAGAAGTGGCCCCACCGGTTGCCGCCTCAACCCTGACTACGGTTGCCGCCTTCTTTCCCCTCATATTCTGGCCGGAAATCATGGGTGAGTTTATGTCCTATCTCCCCAAAACAGTCATCATTACACTTTCATCATCACTCTTTGTTGCCCTGGTCATCAATCCGGCTCTGGCCGCCATCTTTTTACGTCTGCCACATGGTCATCATTTCACTAAAGTGAAGGCCAGCGCAGAGGAGATAGAAGAAGCCGGAGAAGCACCCATCACTGTCAGGAGCCCCATGCTCAGGATTTACCGTCGCTTCCTCAGCGGTGCCTTAAACAACCGTTTGGCTGTTGTAACCATATCTTTTCTGACAGTTATAGCAATGGCTATGATCTGGTTCTATAGGGTGGGAATTGAAAAACCCGTTGAGTTCTTCCCGGACATAGATCCACACAGCATATATGTGAACCTTGATATGCCCGAAGGAGCCGATCTGGATTACTCTGACCGGATAGCCAATCAAGTGGAAAAGGCCCTCTTCGGCAGACAAACTCAAGTGTCGTCCTCCACAGAGATGAATCCGTCCTCCTTAAATCCTCAGGGCAATAATAGAGAATCAAGGACTCAAGTGTGTCCGACTCAGACCTCGAATCGTTCTGACATTGCAAATGTGAAGAATATTTACTCCCGTACGGTCGCAGTTACAAGCGGCAGCTCAGCTTTCGAGATCAACTCTCCCAACCATATCGGAGTCCAGTTCTATGATATGGATGATCGTGTGGAACCATCTCCCAAGACCGTTGAAGATATCCGGAAGCGAATTCTTAACATCCCAGGCGCTCAAATCAGTATTGCGAAGCAGGAAGAGGGCCCTCCCACCGGAGCGCCGATCAATATCGAGATCGTCGGAGACAACTTCACTCTTCTGGGCCGCATCGCAGAGCAGGTGCGGAGTGTGCTGGAGAAGATCCCTTTTGTGGATGACATCCGTGATGATTATGTGGCTGGTGCCCCCACAATCAAGGTCAGGGTAGACAGGCAGAAAGCGGCACTTCTTGGTCTGTCCACTGAGATCATTGGCTTTGCCCTCAAAGTTGCATTCAATGGCATTAAAGTCTCCACCTTTCGCGAGGCTGATGAGGATTATGACATCACCGTACAACTGCCTGAATCCGATCGCAGGGTAACCAATGTACTGCAAGAGTTACTTATCCCTACGCCAGAGGGATTGGTTCCCCTCAGCACGGTTACCAGGTTCGAAATCACCGGCGGCCTTGGCAGGATCAATCGCATAAATCATGAACGAGTCGTAACCGTGAAAGCAAATGTGGATGAAAAACATGTTCCGGGACCGGTTGCCAGGGCTCAGGCAGAGAAGATCATTGCCGACTTCTCCCTCCCCCCGGGCTATAGGATTCGCTTCACAGGAGAACTTGAGGAGCAACAAAAAGCCCAGGCGTTTTTGTCCAAGGCGTTTGCTGCAGCGATCTTTCTCATCATCCTCATTCTTGTGACTCAATTCAACTCGGTTTCCCAGCCTGTGATCATCATGACATCCGTCATCCTCTCGTTAGGGGGGGTCTTTTTTGGTCTGGCCGTTATGGAGATGCCATTCGGCATTATAATGACCGGTGTCGGTGTTATCTCCTTAGCAGGTGTGGTGGTCAACAATGCCATCGTCCTCATCGATTATACAAACAGGCTTCACGAAAGGGGAATGAACTTTCAGGAAGCAATTATTGCAGCGGGATGCACCCGATTGAGGCCTGTTTTATTGACTGCCATAACAACGATCCTGGGTCTTTTACCGATGGTTACCGGAATTGCATATAATTTTCGTGAAATGAAGATATCCTGGGTCAGTGAATCGAGTCAGTGGTGGAGTTCTATGGCCAGTGCCGTTATCTTCGGACTGGCCCTGGCCACCCTCTTGACTCTTGTGGTCGTTCCTACTCTGTACTCCCTGATTTATACCTCCAGTCAAGCTGCAGAAAGGGGAATCAAACGAGCACGCCGTGCTTACTGGGCGCCTTTTTATTCCCTTACGCGAACAAAACCTGAAGAAGAAGAAGAAAAAGAATAAGAACAACAGAGGATCGAACTTTGAAAATCGACATTTGCGCATTTGGAGTTCTTGTGATCGACGGGAAGAAATACACTTCTGACCTGGTCATCTATCCTGACGGACACATTGCGGATTCTTGGTATCGAAAGAGTGGTCACATGCTCTCAAAAAATGATATAGATCAGCTTATTGCATCTCATCCGGAAGTGATTATTGCAGGGACAGGCATGGATGGACGGGTTATGCCGGAAAAGCAACTTGAGGAACTGCTTGTCAAGAGCGGGATTGAGTTCTACC
>JAXHSZ010000329.1:0-4442 GCA_034190725.1 Thermodesulfobacteriota bacterium | reverse complement strand
TTCGATATAATAGCGGCCGTCTGTTCGGATAGATCTGTTCTTCATTTCTCCATCGTTGGACTTCTTGAAGGTCAATATCAGTCTCTATGATTACCTCTTTTCTCCCTGCACTCACTAAGGTCTCTCCCTGTGGGTTGAAAACGGCACTGTGGCCGGAAAAAAAATCTCCGGGTCTGTTGGCATAGACAACGAATACTTGATTGAAAACAGCGGCCCCTATGAGGCGTCGCCACATAAAGTCTACAGGGAAGCTGTTTGGTACGGCGGAAACATTCACAATGAGATCAGCGCCTTTCAGTGCAAGGACTCGCCATACCTCTGAAAAGGCCGCATCAAAACAGATCGTGATGCCGATTTTGCCAAGAGGGGTATTAAAGACCTTTAATTCTCTGCCCGGAACAAAATTCTCCGTCCAATGGATATGTGTTTTTGTATAATTCTGAGTTGTATCCCTGTCAATGTATGTCGCCACATTATAATATTTTTCACCCCATCGTTTCACTTCCCCTATAATAACATTTGCGTTCTCACTCTTCACAAATTGATAGAGATCTTTGGACACAGTGCTATATACAACCTTCATCCTTCGATAGAGAAATCCTTCAGGTTTTTCATATGAGGGGTGCCCGTGCAAAATCAGTTCAGGGAAGATGATCAGATCATATGATCTGTAGTTATAAATGATACTCTTGATCTTTTCAACATGTACTTGAATATTTTCAGAATTATAGTTTATCTGAGCGATGCATATCATCATTTTTACTGATTCCTTTGTGTATACATGGAACGGAGTATCCACCTGGGATCCCTTCTTAAAACTTTTTTATTATACCACAGATGGAATTCTTACTCCAAATCATTGCGGGACAATCTAAGATGCTAAAAAAGGGGGGATGTATTTTCGCTGAATTTTTTCTTCTATTTTTTGCAGATAGTATCGAGGCATATCATCCCCGTAAACTTCATCACCATAACGATACAGACTGCCTTTATCTCTCTTAATATTTTCATCCACAAGATCGCTATCAATCTTTTGTGTGTTGTGGATTGCGATTTTGTCGATAAGTTCATGAATTCCGGAGCCGGATTGTGCAGGATCTTTTGCCCGGAATGCAAGGTTGGGGGGGACACCCAACTCAACGGCAGCCTGCCGATGGACCCTCTTTCGAAGATCGTCATCCTTACAATTTAACTTCAGTCTCGGCGAGATACGCATGGCCGTTTGAATTACATCTCTGTCGAGATATGGCGCCCGGAGTTCAATTGAGTGGGCCATTGTGAGTTTGTCCTCTCTTTCAAGGGTATCAGTATAGAGATAGGTGAGGTCTTCCCAGAGTTTCTCATGAAGCCTCAGAAACCCAAATTCGGCAAGGACATCATTATACCATGGATACCCTGCGAAGAGTTCATCTGCAGCCTGCCCTGTGAACATAACTCTGATATCGTCTTCCGAAGCCAACTTTGCAGCAAGATACATAGGTATGGCCACCTCTACCTGAAGAAGACCGCTTTCTTCGACATTTTTTATCACCTCAACCAATATTTCATCTACCATTTTTTCGTCTATGAGAGTCATTTTGAGATCGAGTCCCATCTCTTTTGCGACCGACCGGGCAGCAATAATATCGCCGGATTCTTTAGTGCCCGTGCAGTAACAAATAATATTTTTTCCCTCCCGCTGCAAGAGCTTTGAAATAAGAACGGAATCAATACCTCCTGAAAAAATGATCCCGATACGGGTCTCCACTAAACCCGTGAGTCTCTTCTGAATTGCGGTAATCAAAACTTCCTTGTAAAGTTCGACCGCTTCTCGAAAATCAACGATATCAATCTGCGGAAATTGGAGGTGAAATCCTTCATGTACTTCAGAACCGGAATCGTCTATTCTCAATATATCTCCAGGGTTCAGCCTCACCGGATTGTCTTTTCCATTCCATAGGGCCTTTTTTTCCGAGGCAAAGTACGTGACCCATTCATTATCAATATAATAAAGAGGTTTTTTTCCTATGGGGTCTCTGGCCACCACCACGGTCCTCCGATCTGTTGCGGCAATGGTATACATGCCGTCCAAAAGCCCTATGATTTTTCTTACAGCCTCCAAAAGATCGCCTTGATAAGCCTCTTCCAACAGATGAACAATCACCTCGCTGTCGCTTGTGGTCTTTATATCATGCTGTCTATAGAGGAGTGTCTTGAGTTTTTCATAATTATATATTTCACCATTATGAATCAGGACAATCTGCCCATCACAGGAAGTATAGGGCTGTGTTGTTTTCTCATCTCCAATAATCTTTAACCTTGAATGACCCAAAGCGATTTGACTTTTTTTACAAAGCACTTCTCTGAGTTCATCGATTTCATCGACCTTCATCAACTTCTCGTCAAGAAATATGCCGTGGGAATCAGGCCCCCTATGGGCCATCTTCTTCAACATGTCGTATATGTCTGTTGATTTGATACTTCCGTTCCGGCTAAAATGCCCGCAAATAGTACACATCAAAATATCTCCTTTCTGAATTTGATATCATACAATGCACAGATAACCCTCGATAATTTAAACCGTACCACCATCACTGAATATCGATTCAACCAGTTCGATAATCTCCTTTAAGGATGCTGTCTCCTTCGAGAAAAAGTATTTGGCCCCTTTTTTATATGCGGCATCTCTATATTCAGGAAGATCATGGTTGGTCAATATCATAACCACTGTGCGAGGATACCTCTCTTTTATTTTTTCTGTCAGGGCAAGCCCATTTTCTCCGGACAAATCTATGTCCATAATGATAAGATCCGGGCAGAATCTATGAAGCTTCTCGAATGCTTCTTTCTCATCCGATGCCTCTTGGATACACAGAAAAGGAAGGAATGATAAAAGATTCTCTTTGAGTTTCTTCCTAAAATCGTTATTGTCTTCCACGATCAATAACTGAACCATTAAAGACATTTGTCAACCGCAGCCTTATAGTTTTACCCATAGTGACTGTCCTCCATAAATGGCTATTTTCCGCAATCTCTAAAGTCAGACTTTAGTTTAATCCTCAAAATACCCAATGTATTCCTGCTGTAAAAATCTTCGCCATCCTTGACCTTGTAAAAAATATCTCATTTCTGTATGGACATGAGTGAGGTAAGCCACCAGTGACAGTATAGTGACTGATTCATCAATGGCTCTGCCTTTGAGAGTATAACGATACTGTTGCTAATAGGCTCTTTACAATATATTATCTGTGTGATATATAGATTAATCAATACATGATTTCATGTATTAATCACTGTATATACCCTTATTGTCAGGCCGCCTGAGAATGAATGGAAAAAGTCTTATGGGAAAATAGCATGAAGGGACAAAAAGCGCGCATCGTTATAGCCGAGGATCAGAAGATACTGAGAGAAGGGCTAATATCCATTTTAAACTCGGATGATGAATTTGCAATCGTGGGTGAAGCGGAGGATGGTTTAGAAACCATTCGATGCATTGAAAGGAACAAACCGGATCTTCTCCTATTAGACTTAGGCATGCCGAGAATGAGCGGAATATCCGCTCTGAAAGAGATTAAAAACAGATATCCGGGTGTGAAAATTTTAGTCCTGACAATTCATGAATCCGAAGAGTTTATTCTCGAGGCGTTTCGCTCAGGAGCAGATGGATACTGTCTCAAGGATGCCAGTTATTCCGAATTGCTCTTGGCATTAAGGGGTGTTTTGTCAGGAAGACTCTATCTCAGCCCCGTTATCTCCGAAAAAGTACTTGAGGGGTATCTTGAGGATAGGAAAAAGTTTAAATCAAGCACCACATGGGAGAGCATCACTCAAAGAGAGAGGGAGGTGTTGAAACTGGTGGGCGAGGGGTACAAGAATAAAGAAATTGCCGACTATCTGTGCATCAGCGTGAAAACCGTAGAAAAACACCGAAGCAATATCATGGGAAAACTTAATGTACATACTGCGTCGGAATTGACAGCCTATGCCATAGAAAAGGGTCTTGTTACAAAATCAACTGAAAGGCCATAAGCATTTAATAACTGTTCCTTCTCCCACGCTGGAAATGATTTTCCATGCCCCGCCATAGCGTTCTACGCGTTCCTTCATGGTGTCTAATCCCATTCCACGGGAGCATGCATCTTCAAAAAGATTTTTTTGTTGATCAAATCCAATGCCGTTGTCCTGAATCAGCATCTCTATATTCCCTTCTTTTTTCTTCAATGAAATATGCACAAGATTTGCTCCACTGTGTTTAACCACATTATTGAGGGCTTCCTGAAGAATTCGGTATATCTGAATTTTTAAGGGGTCAGGGACTTCGTCTTCTTGTATCTCAATATCTCTCTCCACTCTGATTCCTGAGTGAATTTTCTGAAATTCCCGACAAAATCCATCAACAGTGATGATGATTCCCAGATCATCGAGTGCCGTTGGTCTGAGACTTCTGCAGATTCGCTTTG
>JAXHSZ010000328.1:0-15638 GCA_034190725.1 Thermodesulfobacteriota bacterium | reverse complement strand
CATACGGCTCAAGATGAGAAAACCGGATTGGATATATACAAATATCGCTGTAGCAGGGGCTGCGGCAATCGTGAAGAGCGCCCAGAGCATAAAATACAAGATTAACCTTGGTGGGAATACGACTCTTGATTGGTCATCTATCATGCTTGCAGGGGACCTCCTGAACGGAACCACGTTAGTGTATGCCATTAAAAGCTGGGATGACACGGAAGACCCCGGAACTCAACTTCTTACGAAATGGTTCAACGAGAAGAAGAGAAAACCGACGGAAAGAACTGGGGTGTATCATCTGGCATGGATGTATGTCTTAACAGTAAAAGAAGTAACATCCAGGGCAGTTGATGCAGTAGGATGGGATAAGCTGGATGGTACGGCTGTGAAGGAACAGATGGAAAAACTCAAGGATTTTTCACCTCTGGGTTTAGCTTACTTTAGCTTCACCCCAAAGAAACATTCTCCCAGCAAAGCATACATTGCCCGCATAAAGGATAAAAAGATTGTCTCTATAGGTGAGTGGCGAGAATTGCCTGATTTGAGACCGGCTGAGTATAGGTAGTATCCTGTCTCATAAATTTGGGAGAAAATGTTCATGAAGAAGGAGTAGGAATATGAATTTCAGCAGAAAAAGATTGTTCTTGTGGATAACTGCCTCTTTTATCTTGTTGTTCCTTCATGGAGATTTTAATGCTGCCGGAGCATTCTCTGAGAAACCGAAGGTGATAAAGCTTCCATGTATCATTGACATCAGTGGTCCATACGCACCTATCACAGCCCCTGCATACAGTGGTTTTTCCGATGCATGTGAATACATCAATCAAAATGGTGGCGTGAAAGGGGTACCTGTAGAAGCCATGTTGAGGGATTGCAGCGGCAATGTGTCTGCTGCAATCTCTTATTACAATGAGTTCATAGAGATGAAACCCAAACCACTGGCAATTTTTATATCCGTCTCTGCTGAGGGGGAAGCACTCCGGGAAAGGATAGCCGAAGATGATATTGTTGCAATGTGTGTTCCGGGAACTCCTGCCCTTTACCCAGCTGCAAATACGTTTGGCGTGTATCCCCTGTATCAGGACATGTATGGAGGATTCATCGATTGGTTGACAGAAACATGGGACTGGAAGACGATGAAGAGAAAGCCCAGGGTCGCTATTCTTACATTGGACAGTACCTTTGGGAGAGCCATCTTGACAAATGAGGTTTTTGCTTATACAAAATCCAAGAATGTAGATCTTGTGGCGAAAGAGCTTTTTTCCATCAGAGACATGGACGTTTCCACTCAGCTACTCAGAATTAAAATGAGAAAACCGGACTGGATATTCAGCCAGATAGGCTCAATAGGAGCATCTATTATTGCAAAGAGCGCATTCGGTATGAGATATAAAATAAAGTTGGCAAGCAATACAACCCTTGACCAGTCTGCTCTCTTGATCGGAGGCGAACTTTTAGAGGGGGCAATTGTCGTTGCCACATATGCCAGTTGGGACGATGAAGATCATCAGGGCATAAAACTGCTGGCCAAGTGGTTCACGGAAAAGAAGAGGAGGCCCCAGGAGAGGACGATAGTATACCAATTGGCGTGGATCTATGTCCTCACAATGCAAGAGGTGTTGTCGAGGACAGTGGAAAAAGTAGGGTGGGTTAAACTGAATGGGTCTGCAGTAAAGGAACAAATGGAAACACTGAAGGACTTCTCACCTCTGGATCTTACCTATTACTCATTCAGCTCGAAAAAACGTTCCCCATCCAAAGGCTATATGGCTCATGTAAAAGACGGAAAGATAATCCCAACAACCGAGTGGAGAGAATTGCCTGATCTCAGGCCTGCAAAGTTTCGGTAGTGGTTATCTCCGGTTTCCGCTTGATGGAAAATGTAATATCTGAAAGCCGTTGGAAAGAGTGACTCTTCGGAGAGGCACAGAGGGGCAAAGGCACAGAGGCACAAAGAAAGATAAAAGCGTATAGAGATCAGCATGCCCAGCAGAAATCAGATGACTTCTCAAAAATACTGGGAAAATGCCGTAGCCCATAGAAGAACTTTGTGCCTTTGTCCCTTTGTCCCTCTGCCCCTTTACTCACTGAAAAGTTGACATTGTTCGATTTGTTTGACGGAAATGGCAGTTACACCTGGTTTTCGTGAATTATTCAGGTGGCTATTGAAATGATACCATGATATATTAAAATTAACTGGGAATTCATTATTATTCCATGTATAGTGCTATAGTGAAATGAGATTTTTTACAAGGTCAAGGAAAACGAGGATTTTAACTGCAGGAATACATGAGGTATGGAGGGATGCATTGCTATGTGCCCTTGTATGTGAGTTTGACGCAGAGATTGCAGAAAATAGCCATTTATGGATGGGGTAACCGTTCAGGGTGAGCAGTTATCGGTTCACGGTTTTATTGCTAAATTCCATAAGCACATAAAAATCCAATTGATACCGATTTCAATTTTTAAATTAATTTTTTTGTAATATTTTAGCAAATGACCCTGGCACTTTGCTTCAGGGTTATACATGAAAGAAACTTGCTGTGAGTTTCAAGTTTCTTAGGAGCTTTTTGAAAAGAGTCGCTTTAACGGCGGTCAAATTTTAATGCGTTGATTGTCTGAGCATCTTAGTGAGCGTTAAGAAAGAACAGGGAATTGTCTCATATTTTGTGTCTGAAATAGGCTGGAATGGAGGTACTGAATTGAATGGCAATATACTCATTCTTTCTTTACGCTCACTTGGATGCAAGTTTTACACGGATTAAAATTTGACCGCCGTTAAAGCTTGCTTATACCTTTTTATTTCGTACAGCTAAAATGATACGTTTTTTTGAATTTCTTTTAAAAGCATCTTAACGTTACGTTGAACACAAACATGAATTCTCAATTCAGCGTCTATACCTCTTGTTTTCTGTTCTTTGTCAACCGCTCACTGTGAACTGTGAACTGTAAACTGAAACCGTGAACGGTTACTGGATGGGTACTCGATAGAAAGGGGAATATAAATGAAACTTGTTACTGTGATTTGGATTTTCATCTTCGTATTGTTTTCACTTGCTCTGTCAAGCACTTTTTTCACCAAAGTCCAGGCTGCTCAGGGGAAACCGGAAGCAGTGTATGTTGCCATGCTAGCAGATCTGAGTGGGCCGTATGCACCCGGCACTGCCGGTCTCAACTCCGGTATGAAGGACGCTTGTGAATATGTAAACACGGTACTCGGCGGGATAAAAGGGGTTCCTGTGAAATCCATTCTTCGAGATACCGGAGGGAATGTGAGTGTTGCCATCTCCCGATATATGGAAGTCAGGGAGATGAAACCAAGGCCGATTGTTTTGATAATAAGCGTGTCATCGGAAAGTGAGGCACTCAAGGAGCGATTCGCTGAAGACAAGTTTCCCTGTATAAGTGTCGTGTCTGTTCCTGCCATCTATCCTCCGGCATATACCTTTGGAATGGCCCCTCTTTGGGCGGACCAGTTCGGAGCCTTTATAGATTGGCTGGTGGAAACCAAGGAGGGTTTAAAGGATCCGAAACATCCAAAAGTGGCCATCCTCACCTGGGACACTGCTTTTGGCCGATCGGTTCTCACCGATGATTGCTTTGACTATGCCAAGAAGAAGGGAGTTGAAATCGTCGCAAAGGAGCTATTCGGCGTTATGGATATCGACGTTTCAACGCAACTCTTCAGAATCAGGAGTAAAAAAGCAGACTGGATTTATACATGTACATCTTTCCTGGGACCGCCTGTGATTATGAAAAGCGCCCGTGGTTTTCGGTATAAGATTAACCTCTGTAATGCACCCATGGACTGGTCTCTTATCAATATCGGTGGGGACGTTATGGAGGGGGTTACCGGGATGCTGCCTTTTGAAAGCTGGGATGATAGCGAGCATCCTGGTATAAAGTTGGTCGATGAATGGTTCAAGAAGAAAGGAAGAAAGCCGTCAGAGAGGGTGTTGGGTTACTTACTGGCGTGGGGAAATATTATAACCATAGTGGAGTGTACACGTCGGGCAGTTGATGAGGGGGGCTGGGATAATCTGGATGGCCCTGCTGTGAAGGCTCAATTTGAAAAACTGCGAGACTTCAAAGCTTTGGATCTTGCTTATTTTGATTACACTCCCAAGAGACGAACTCCAACCAAGGTGAAAATGTATCGGATAAAAGGCGGTAAGATACTGCCCATAACAGATTGGCGAGTATGTCCGGATTTGAGGCCGGCAAAGTATAAGTAGTGTCCATCCGGAAATGAAATAGTTTCTACAAGGTCCGGGAAGAATATTTTGACCACAGGAGTACACGGGGTATGTAGGGACACATTGTAGCATGTCCCTTCATCTGAGTATGAGCAAAATATTGTGAAAAAATAGCTATTCATAGATAGTTTCGAACGAAAACTATCTTTTTCCCCAATCTCTGCGTCAGATAAAACTTTGATCCTCAAAATATTCAATATATTCCTGCGGTTAAAATTTTGATCTTCCTTAACCTTGACGAAAAATCCTGGTTTTCGTTCGGGGACTAAATATATGTAATGTCTGAAAAAATTCCCCATATGTTTCTTTTGCAATTGAGACAAAACGATTGTCAGAAAATATGTCATGAGGAGATGTATAAATGACCGCCAGAACTCAAATGTTGAAAGATAATGTAATTATTAAAACCCATAGAAATGTGGCTCGCGGTCTGGAAAAAGAAGAAGAGGGAATACCCTTCAGACCGGAGATGGCAGTGAAACTCTGCCTTGATCGTGCCCGTTTGCTGACCGATTCGTACAAGAAAACCGAAGGAGAGCCCATGGTACTGAGAAGGGCAAAGGGCCTCGCCAGGATCCTTGAAGGGATGAACTTATTCATACAACCCAATGAATTGATCGTGGGGAATTTTGCCGGCAGGCCCGAGTGCGTGACCCACTACCCTGACCTTCAATGGAGATGGGTCGAGAAGGCCGTACATAACGGATATAGGGATATACTGAGCGATGAAGAGAGGGAGGAATTGTCGCAGATCCATGAATACTGGAAGACCAGGGCGGTTCACGGCAAGGAACGAGACCTTCTCCCAGAAGACATCAAACCGTATTGGTCATTCAATGGGGTCCTTTACTGGGCGTATCAATGGGCCATGAGCACCCCCAATTATGAGAAATTGTTTCGTTTAGGCATCAAGGGGATACGGAAGGAAGCAGAGGAGAAGTTGAATGGGATAAGTAAAGACTTCTCGACTATGGCAATATCCGGCAAGGATTACATTGAAAAGAAAGGATTCCTTGAGGCAGTCATCATCACTCTGGATGCATTTACCGGATGGGCTTTGAGATATTCAAAACTCGCCGGAAACATGGTATTGTCTGAAGAGGACTCTCGGAGGAAGGAAGAGTTAAGAAAAATAAACAAGGTAAGCGCATGGGTGTCTGAGAATCCGCCGAGGACACTCTATGAGGCATTACAATTGTTCTGGTTTATACATGTGATCATAGATTACATTGAGGTCCCGCTTGTGGGTTGTGGGATCAGGTTTGATCAGGCTTTCTATCCCTTTTATGAAAAGGATTTCAATGAGGGAAGGATCACAAGGGATGGTGCACAGGAATTGGTGGAATGCCTGTGGCTGAAGTTTCAGGAGACCGGCTTTTTGCATCCACCCATATGGTCAGGGGCCGGCGGAGGTGGCCTTGGATGGCAGACCCTGACCATAGGGGGCGTCGATTCCGATGGTCAGGACGTGACCAATGAGATGAGTTACATCGTTCTGGATGCAGTCAAATCCACCCGAACAATACAACCACCCCTAGCCCTGAGATGGCATGACACGATACCCAGAGAGCTTGTCCTCAAGGCCATTGAAGTCATAAGTACCGGCGTAGCCCAACCCGCCATATTCAACGACAATGTTGTGATTCCCAGATATCTGGAGATGGGTGTTTCACGAGAAGAAGCCCAAACCTATTCAATCAACAACTGTATGTTCCCCATACTCCCGGGCAAGAACATCACCACACGTACCAATACGGCAGGACTTCTCTTTCTTCCAAAGTGCCTGGAACTGGCCCTCAATCAGGGAAAGGATATGAAGACAGGACAGCTTATGAGCTGTGAAACCCCTGATCCTTCCACATTTTCGTCCGTGGAAGACCTCATGGATGCAGTAATACAGCACTATGGTTTCTACTGTCACAAGGCATTCCACATCAGTGATATAGGCGATGCTCTCTATGAAGAGTATTTGCCCCGTCCTTTTCTCTCCGCCTTACTGGATGGTTGTATAGAGAGGGCGGAGGACTTGAGGAAGTGGAATTACCTGCCATGGAAGACCCTGGGACTCATTGGTGCAATCAATGTGGCCGATGCATTGGCTGCTGTGAAGAAGTTTGTATTCGAAGAGAAAAAGCTCACCATGCCTGATTTGATCGATATTCTCAGAAAGAACTGGGAGGGGAAAGAGGATGTGCGAATGATGTTTCTCAACGAGGCCCCAAAATTCGGGAATGATGAAGATTATGTGGATTTGCTCGCACGGGATTTATATTACAAGCTGGCCCAAGAGACAAAGAAGTATAAGACATATTATGGAACTCCGGGCTTTATAGACGGGAGTGTGGCCTCGGCCCCGTATTCCTTTGCCGTACGCACGTGGGCCACCCCTGATGGAAGAAAAGCAGGAGACCCGTTTCATGACGGAAGTATCACCCCTGAGTCGGGTATGGACAGAAACGGTCCCACAGCCGCCCTCAATTCAATCTCCAAGATCGACCCGTTAAAATCATGGAATCACTTATACAATCAGTCGTTTATGCCTCAATTCCTCCAGGGAGAAAATGCAGAGCTCTTTGCCGATTATCTCAAAACATGGGGAGATTTAGGCATTCACCACATCCAGTTTACCGTAGTCGATAAAGAGACCATGCTGGATGCTCAGAAAAAACCGGAAAATTATGCTGATCTGATCGTGAGAGTGTGTGGGTATTCCGCATACTTTGTGGACTTAAGCAAAGGCCTGCAGGATGAGATTATAAAGAGAACCGAGCAACATTTATAGAAAATCAAAAACAAGTCTCATTTTAAGTGGTGTAAGGATTGCCTTACGCCACTTTTTTTGATATATAGCAATATGTCTTTGCAATTCAGATTCAGTAAGATACAACCTCACAGAAGAAAAGAAATGCTCAGCTTAGGTATAATATCGTATAAAAAAGGAGGAACTGAACTGTGATGAAAAGATTTTATAGATACCATCCATTGTCGATTATTCTTTTATTCTCTATGATAAGCCTTCTTGTACTTTTTTCCAAAGCCAACGCAGAAGAGGTCAGAGGAGTTACAGACGAACTCATCAAGATTGGAGCGATAATTGACCAAACGGGTCCTGCGGCAAATATCGGCATACCCCTGGCTTCCGGATCGGCAGTTCACATCCGCCATATAAATGACCAAGGGAGTATTAACGGCAGGAAGCTGAAATTTATACTGGAAGATGATCATTATTCCATCCCCATAGGCATCGCTGCCTTTAAGAAATTGGTTTTTAAGGATAATATCTTTGCACTTATCGGTCCTGCATCCGTGGGAGAGTCAAGGACACTCTTTCGACAGATGGAGAAATTTAAACTTCCCACCATAGTGGAATCTCCGGATTATGCCGCTGTTACTCCGTTTAAAAGGTACGTATTCATGCCCGTTGACCAATACGAACAAGAGATGGGTGTATCTTTTGAATACATTTTAAAGGACCTTAAGGCAAAAGAACCCAGAATAACGTACGTCTATTATGACAAGGAGTCAGGGAAGATCTGCATGGAATCAGCAAAGAAGTGGGCCAAGGTGTTGGGGCTCAAAAATATGAATTTCGAGGTACTCCCTTTAGGGGCTCTTGATGCCGCATCCCAGGTCATGTCCATTAAAAGAAAAGGTGTGGATTACATTCTCATTCATCATCCAGGACCAGGGGCAGTTGCGCTTCTTCGTTCCATGAAGCAGTTCCGCCTTAAGGTTCCTGTGTTTGGAGATATTATAAGCTGCTCTGAGGACGTGGTGAGACTCATAGGGGAGTCGGGAAAGCACTTTTTTGCCACAAGTCCTGTAAGCCCCTGGTATCATGACTCCCCTGGAATGAAAAAACTCAGGGACATAACCCTGAGTTACTTCCCAGGAACTGAAAAACCATACAGAAATCTCTATTATACCATTGGGTGGATGGTGTCTGAGGTTTTGTGTGAAGGCATAAAAAGAGCGGGGAATAACCTGACGGCTGAAACCTTGGTTGATAACCTGGAAACACTTAGAAATTATGACACAGCCGGTTTATGTGGTCCTATAAATATTACCTCAAAAACTCATCAATTTCTCGATTCGTGCAAGATCTTCAGGGCAGATCCCACAACTGGTACAGTTGTACCCATTACAAACTGGAGAGAACCACCGGATATGTAGGATTACATCTAGAAATTTCCACATATGCAGTTAGTCAAATTCACCGCTTACTCAGCCCTGCTTAACCACACATGCACAGGTCGAAGAATTTCTAGCTTTACGATTTATCTTGATTCACTGTGATTTGAATAATTCCCCACTCAACGATTGAATCATTTCAAAGTAAGGTACGTCAAACCTTGAATTCTTTGCATTTTTTCGGTGATATAATCGTCACCTCACAACCTAAAAGGTTCCAGGTACAAATGGAAGCTTCACAGAAGGGAATGTGATATGGATTTTAAATTTACCGAGGAGCAGGAGCTATTCAGAAGAACGGTCTCGCAGTATGCGAAAAAAGAGATCGCTCCCCTTGTGGATGAGCTTGAGCAATTGGAAGAATTCCCAGTTAAAATCTTAAGGCGAATGGGGGAATTGGGGTTTTTGGGTATTCCCTATCCTGAGAAATATGGAGGCTCAGGAGGAGACACAATAACCGTCTCCATCTTCCTCGAAGAACTTGCCCGTGTGTCGGCGGCAGTAGCAGGTGCAGCAGCAATTCAGGTCAATGGCGTTGCAGGACCTGTCTTTCTCTTTGGAACCGAAGAGCAGAAAGAGAGGTATCTTGTTCCAAGCATAAGAGGGGAGAAGATAGGGGCCATTGCAATGACCGAACCTGCCGCTGGTTCCGATGCTTCCTCTATCCAAACCTCAACGACAAGAGATGGTGACAAATACATGATCAATGGAACAAAGATGTTCTGCTCAAATGGAGGAATTGCTGACCTGTTCTTCGCAACCGCAGTTACAGATCCAAAGAAGGGCATCAAGGGTATCAGCCTCTTCATTATTGAGAGAGAAACCCCTGGTGTAAGTGTGAGTAGAAATATTAAGAAGCTGGGAGCCCATGGAATAGGCACATATGAGATCATTTTTGAAGAATGCCTGGTCCCGGCAAGCAGTCTTTTAGGGGAGGAGGATGGTGGTTTTTACAACTTGATGAGGTCCGTACAGAGGGCCAGAATAGGTGTTGGGGCCATGGCTGTCGGTCTTGCAAGGGCAGCCTTTGATGATGCCCTCCGATATGCAAAAGAGAGGGTACAATTCGGTCAACCGATCGGCAAATTTCAGGGAATTCAATTCATGCTGGCAGATATGGCCGTCGAAATAGAGTTGGCTACCCTTATGGTGTATAAGGCTGCGTGGATGGACGGACAGGGGATACGATGCAACAAAGAAGCTTCATTTGCCAAACTCTTTGCATCTCAGATGGTGAATCGGGTAGCTTATAATGCCTTACAGATATATGGTGGTTATGGATATATGATGGAATACCCATTGCAACGATACTTTCGAGATGCCAGGCTGTTTGAGATATTTGAGGGCACATCCGAGATACAAAGAATGATTATCGGGAGAGAACTTGGACTATAAGAAAAGGACAGACTAGAGGGTGTAGTTGTCAGGGTACAGGAAGTACGGTGAGCCAAGTTCAGCATTTGCCGGCTGCTTACCGCAAATTTGCTGAACCATACAGATTGAAACATTTTGAATATTCTTGAATTGAGGGGAGGTGATATGGAAAAGTGGAGAATTGATGTTTGAAAAGTTTTTAATAGTCATAAAAAATACCAACTCAAAATGAAGGAGGAAAGTGATGAGACTGGAAGGAAAAGTAGCGATTGTAACAGGTGCAGCAGGAGCAGGGATCGGTCAGGGGGTATCCTGGGCTTTGGCGAGGGAAGGTGCAAAAGTTGTCGTGAGTGATGCTCATCTCAAAAGGCCCTTCGAAGTGGCGGATAAGATCAAGTCCGAGACCGGCCAGGACACCCTGGGTATCGTATGTGATGTAACAAAGAAAGACCATATAGACAATATGGTAAAAGAGACACTGGATAAGTTCGGGAAAGTAGATATATTGGTCAATAATGCCGGGGGGAATAAACTCCAACAGGTTGCCGAAATGGATGAAGAGGTCTGGGATTTTGTGATCAATGTGAATCTCAAGTCTACTTTTCTGTGCAGCAAAGCGGTCCTCCCTTCTATGATCAAACAGAAGTACGGAAGGATAGTGAATGTATCTTCATCCATATTCCTGGTTGGATCAAAAGACGGAGAGGCTCACTACACTGCTGCTAAGGCAGGTATTGTCGGTTTTACCAGGGCCTTATGTAAAGAAGTGGGGGAACATAATATTAATGTGAACTGTATTGCGCCGGGTCTTATAATGAATGATTTCCTCCTCAGGATATATCCCAAAGAATATTTTGAAGGTGTGGAAAAAGAGATCCCCATGGGCAGAGCCGGTGAACCTTCCGACATAGCAGGTGCTGTGTTGTTCCTTGTCACCGATGATGGAAAATATATGACCGGTCAGACATTGTCCGTGAGTGGCGGATGGTGCACGTATTAATGTCAGATGATTGATTTAAATGTTTCGTAAGTAATTGATTTTGAGCGACACAGTGAAATGGCCATGACTCATGAAGGCTCATATACAGGCCCTACCGAAGATGGATCTCCGGTGGGGCCCTGTCTCAAAAAGCGAGAGTTTGTGCAAAGGGGGAAACGCATGTTTACTAAGGATACAAAGGATAAAGACAAGGACTTACAAAAGAGATGGCAGGAAAAATATTCAAAGTTTTATAAAGACAGGAAGTTTGAGGCTGCCACTGCTTCGGGAGTACCTGTAAAGCCTGTTTATACACCGTCGGATATTGAAAACATTGAATATGATGAAATCGGAATGCCCGGAGAGTACCCCTATACCAGAGGGATATATCCCTTACAATACCAGTTTCAACCGTGGGTAAATCAAATGAGTCTCGGCTATGGTTTGCCTGAGCAGACCAGGGAAAGAATGGAAATGTTGAAAGAGGCCGGAATGAAAGGATACTTCGGCACCCAGTCGTATAACCTCCCTCATGATTTGGTTTCCAAGGCCGGCCTTGATCCTGATTCCCCTGAGGCCAGGGGTCTGGTTGGGCGAGGCGGGGTGAATATAAGTACTATCGAAGATCTTCATCGTATATTTCATGACATTCCCCTGGATACAACACAGATTGTTCAAAACATAGGCAGTGCTACCATGGTTGGGCTGGCCATGTATATCGTTTATGCGGAAAGAAATGGGTTTCCCAGAGAAAAACTTGGTGGGAACAGCATGAACTGGCTGTATAAGGCCCCATTTGTGGATTACGCCATGTTTCCCCCGAAAAATGCCTTCAAGCTCATGGCGGAATTCATAAAGTTTTGCAGCAAAAATATGCCGAGATGGAATACAACCAATATTGCGGGCTATTTCATTGAAGAGGCAGGGGGAAATGCAATCCAGGAAGCAGCCTTTACAATGGCAACCGGGATCGCCATTACGGAAGAATGTATCAGGGCCGGTCTTGATCCTGATGATTTCCTACCCAGATTCGGTTTCCAGTTTGCACAGGGGAACGATTTCCTTGAAGAGATAGCGAAGATCAGGGCCATAAGAAAGATCTGGGCAAAGACCAATAAGGAAAGGTTTGGGTGTAAGAATCCCAAGTCCATGCAGGTGAGGATGCATATTCACACGTCCGGTTGCTCTCTGATGGCGCAACAGCCATTGACCAATATTATACGGGCAGCCTTCCATACTTTGGGGGCTGTCCTTTCAGGCACAAATGCTATTCATACATCCGCATATGATGAAGCACTCGGGTTGCCGACAGAAGAGGCAGCCACATTGGCTCTCAGGACTCAACAGATCGTCCTGCATGAGACCCATATCCCAAATGTCTCCGATCCATTAGCCGGTTCTTACTATCTGGAATGGCTCACCGATAAGATCGAAAAGGAAGCAAACAAAATAATAGAGAAGATAGACCAAATGGGTTATATAAAAGCATGGGAGACCGGTTGGTTTAAGGAAGAATTGGCAAATTCTGCTTACAAATGGCGTGAAAGTATGGACAAAGGAGAAAGGGTAGTTGTGGGAGTAAATAAGTATGTGTCTGACGAAATACAAAAGGTCCCCGTATTCAAGATCGATCCAAAGATAGAGGAAACAGCAGTACAAAGGGTCAGGGAATTCAGGGAAAAGAGGGACAATTCAAAGACAAAGGTCGCTCTTGATACATTAAGGGATGCGGCCCGAAAGGTGGATGAAGACTGGCCCAATGGTGGGGATTTAATGCCTCATATCATTGAAGCGGCAAAAGCAGATGCGACCCTGGGAGAAATGCAGGGTGTCTTAAAGGAAGTGTTTGGATGGGGATACGCTTGCTGAGGGGTATATCCCCTCCTTGCAGCCCCCATACATCCCATGCCCGAGTATTCTACTACGATAATTTTCGGAAATGAAACAACTCTTTTCCATGAATGACCTGCCCACCTGCCCTTCCCAGAGTTGATTCAGATGTCTCACCTCACTCATACATCTTATGAATGTAACTTCATGTGGCATGCCCAGTCTTTTTTCCTTGACATGAAAAGAGAAAGAGAATATCCTTATTGTGTAATTGATTACACAATAAGAGAAATATTTTGCCTTTTTCTCACTATAGAAAAGAATGCTTATGATAGTTTGGAGGTCATTTTATTAATAATATCATATAGATAAAAATTTATTTGCTTTTCTGAAAAACTTGGTCTGAAAATTGCCATACTCTGAGACATATCCATTATGATAGCATTTCTATAAAATCCACTGCAATGGAGTTCAATGAGAGGTCTTATGAGTATAATCCATAAATTCTTTCTGATAGTTTTAGCAACCGGTCTCTTTTTGGGGCTATTCTCCATTACGAAAGATAAACCTGCCCTGGCCTTCGATGTTAGCGAAGCATTTGCTATCGGTGCGGCATATACCACACATATATTCTTTCACGAAGTGGGACATCAAGTGGTGGCCGACCAAGTGGGAGCTGATTCCCACAATATGAGCTTCTTCACAAGAAAAAACGGGAGATTTTATCCAGGGATATCATCATATAAGAACCTCCCTAATGAATCAAAATTGTCTTACGCTACCGGTGGTGAGTACATGGCAGGATATACATTCGAATATGCTCTAGGATCATACAAAGAGGAACCCACAACATTCAATAAAGCCCTTATGTTTTTTTCGTGTGCAGATTTTGTTGTGTACACCTTGTTGGCAAATTACGCCAGTCCGGACAATGAAACGTACGATCCAAACTTGATCCGGGAGGAGTTGGATTGCAGCAAAGAATTGCTTCTGTCGCTGGCACTTGCAAAATCGCTTTTAAACACGTATAGAATCATCAACGAAGACACCAGTTTCATCCCTGTGATAATGCTGGATAAAAAGAGCGCGGCCTTGGCTTTACGTTTTAACTTTTGATTCTGTAAACAAATACACATCAATGCCATTTGAGTCTGTGTAAACGATTCACCTACTCCACCGAATGGGCAGGAGATATCCCGCCCATTTTTCTTTGTGTTTTTAGAATGACAAATGTACTCCTCATTGAAATAAATCCTTTCATCCCACCAGCTACACCCATTTCCATCGCTTACATTGGAGCATTTTTAAGGGCCAGTGGTTTCTGTGTGAACATACTGAATATTGGAGAGAATACACCGTTTTCCCTTCGGCTTCTCAAATCCCATATCAGCAAATTTAAACCAAAACTAGTGGGATTTTCCGTTTACCAAAGAAATATTCTCATTGTTGTCGGAATGGCTCGTTATATAAAAGCAATTGATCCGGAAATCAAGATTGTTATAGGAGGACCTCAGGCCACTTTCATACCTTCTTCTGCTGTTCAATCCTTACAATCCATCGATTATATCTGTAGGGATGAGGGTGAGATTACCCTTTTACACATCGCTGAGGCCATCAGAGACGAGAAGTGTAATTCGATCGTTCCTGGAAGTTCTTGCAGGTGTGAGGATGGTCTCATTTATGATGGTCCCTCTATTGAGCCGTATAAAGACCTTGACAGATACCCATCTCCGTATTTTCAAAATGATTTGATCGACTTCCCAAACCTGGATGAGGCAATTCTCTTTACGTCGAGGGGTTGTCCATATGGATGTATCTTCTGTTACACTCCAAATGCTTTCAAAAGAAAAGTCAGATTTCACTCCATTGACAGGGTGATAGAAGAAATTGAATGGATATATGGAAAGGGAATAAAGAAATTCTGGTTTGCAGATCCCAGTTTTTCCATAGATATTGAGAGAGTGGACCAACTCATGGAAGAGATCATACGGAGGGATATAAAAGCGCAAATCTGGCTGGAGACAAGAGCAGACCTTATAAATAGCGAGCTTTTGAGAAAGATGAAGGCAGCAGGGGTTTATCTTATTGCGTACGGTCTTGAGTCGGCATCGGAAAAGGTTCTTGAGGGGCTTAACAAGAAAATATCATTGGGCCAACTGGAAAAGGCCATAGAGCGAACTCAGAGACAGGGGATAGATGTGGAACTGTTCACACAATACGGCCTTCCCAATGAGACCTTTGACGATGCCATGAAAACTCTGAATTTTCTAAAAGATAATCAGGTCAAGATCAGAGGGAATTCCAATTCACAACAGATGCAACTCTATTTCGGTACTGAAATTCTCAATTCTCATCTAGAGTATGGTATTCACCCATTGGAAAAAGATGCTCCGGCATATATCTCTATAGGGAAACAGTACGAAACGGAGAACCTCTCTTCTAAAGACCTCAAGAAGATACGTGCCGTATGGGAGATGGAATCCCTTGACGGGGCAAAAAGAAAGGTCTCCTGACCATGGGAGAGTATTCCATTAAGAATGTCTTTATTATTCTGGACGGAAGTGAAAAGAGCCGTTCTTCCAAAAAGCTTCTCAAACATTTCGTGAGCCTTTTCCCCTCCCTGGATATTTCATCAGAAATCTATTTTCTTTCGGAAGATCTTTCCCGAGATTTTTTAGAGATAAAGAGTATTGCGAAGTACATTGCTCAGTTTCTTGATGAGTACACTTTCTACAGGATAAACATCCATCCGGTTCACCCAGTCCCCCAAAAAAACCTCCTTAAAGATAATTACAACAGTCTTCTAGGAACAATCAATCCCTTTAATAGAGAAGCGTATCTTCATCAGGGTGTATCCCGTTTTATGGTCCTGCCCATTCTCAGAGTGAATGATGGGAATGATCTGAGACAATTCACAATGTGTCTCAATTTTCTGAGAGATCGGATGATGATCCCCAGTATCTATATCCCCCGGGGGATTCCCGCATCCAGCTTCAAGGAGCTTTTAAAAACCAACA
>JAXHSZ010000327.1:0-11884 GCA_034190725.1 Thermodesulfobacteriota bacterium | reverse complement strand
GATGAGGTCTCGGCAGGAATCACTCACCCAGGCTTTTGTCATAGCCACTTCCCTTTCACTGGGAAGTCCTTCACTGATTCTCCAAGCGGCCTGATGTGTCATCAGTCTCGATGTCTCCAGATCGGTGAGGAGATTTGCACAATGATGCTGGACAGCCTGAAAGCTTCCTACCTTCACACCGAACTGTTCCCTTTCAGTTACCTGTTCCAGTGTCAGTTCAAGGGCTCTCTGGCCGCTCCCGACCATCTCTGCGCATTTACCAATGGCCGCCTTTTGAAGAACACTCTTCATAATCGGCCATCCCTTGTCCACGTCACCTAGGATGTTCTTCTGAGGTACCTTTACATTATTGAACACGACTTCACATTGTTTGTCACATGCAAATGTTTTCAGAGGTGTAATCTCTACCCCCCGGCTCTTGGCATCCACCAGTAAAAGAGTAATGCCATCCTCTTTGTCTTCTGTTTCTTTTGTCCTTGCCACACAAATAATGGAGTTCGCAAGATGTGCGTCAGGAACAAATATCTTTGTTCCGTTAATCACAAAGTCATCACCATCTTTCTCCGCTTTAATCGATATCCCTGAGGCCGAATAAATTGCGGAAGTCTCAGGAAGAGCGAGCGTCACCTGCATCTTCCCTTCGGCTATGGCAGGCAGCAATTCTTGTTTCTGTTCTTCATTTCCAGCCTCCAAGATGGTCATTCCGCCCAATATTACCGTTGAGAAGAAAGGTCCGGGCAGGCAGGAATATCCCATTTCGATGAGGAGCACGGTCAGGTCGAGATAACTTCCGCCCACACCACCGTATTCTTCAGGAAACATCAATCCCATCCATCCCAGTTCCGCCATCTTTTGCCATAATTCAGGGGTGATCCCCTGCTCATCTTCTTCCATCTCCCGTACAAAAACCGGTTTGCATTCTTTTGATAAAAAGCCTTTAGCTGCATTCTTCAAAAGTTCTTGTTCTTCATTGAAATCGTAATCCATCCCAACTCCTCCTTTTTGTCCTAGAATGAAAATATCATTTTCATTATTTATCTCGGTAATCCCAAACCTCTTTGAGCGATAATATTTCTCTGTATCTCAGAAGTTCCCGCGTATATTGTCTCAACAATGCTCGTTCTGTAATACTTTTCCACTTTCCCTCTCAGTTGAGCCCATTTAGACTCATCCTTGAGCTGACCGTATAGACCGAGAATATCCATACCCATATTGGCAATGCGCTGTGCCAGCTCTGTGGCAAAAGTCTTTTCCATTGAAGACTGATAGTTGGGGATTCCCCCTTTATCCAAAATATGGGCGAGTTGATAATAGAGAAGTCGTGTCACCTCGATTTCGATAGATAGTTGCGCCAGTCTCTGACGTATAATGGTTTTTTTTGACAAAGGTTCCCCGTTCACGACAGTTTCCTTTGTATATGCTACGATTTCATCGAAGAGGCGACTGTACCTCCCAAGGGGGAACATCCGTTCAAAGTCGAGAGCCGCCATAAGATAATAAAATCCTTTATTCTTTTCTCCCACCAGGTTCTCTTTCGGCACACGGACATCCTCATAGAAGACCTCATTGGTTCTCCATCCTGCCATTGTAATGAGAGGACCTATTGTTATTCCGGGACTTTTCAGATCCACGATCATCATGGAAACACCTTTGTGGCGAGGTCCGTCAAAACCTGTTCTGCATGCAAGCCAGTGACAATCGGCGATATGGCAACTCGTATTGAACAGTTTTGTGCCGTTCAATATGAAGTGATCCCCTTTGTCCTCGGCTCTCATGCTCAGAGCGGAAAGGTCGGACCCTGCTTGGGGCTCCGTGTAACCCAGGGCAAATTCAAGCTCTCCACTTGCTATAC
Source organism: Thermodesulfobacteriota bacterium (assembly GCA_034190725.1). Classification (GTDB taxonomy): domain Bacteria; phylum Desulfobacterota; class UBA8473; order UBA8473; family UBA8473; genus JAXHSZ01. Next base: position 10,032 of record JAXHSZ010000327.1, on the reverse strand, counting down.
GCGGAAGCCATGCCTTCTTCATCTCGTCGCTTCCGAACCGAAGGATTGTAGGCCCCGCCATATGGGCGGCTACAAAGCCGAAAGGCAAGCCATTATACCCCATCTCTTCCCGAATCATATAGGCTACGGTTTCCGACGCCTCAAGCCCGCCGTATTCCTTTGCCCATGTTGGTGTGAGCCAGCCCTTTGCCGCCATCTTCTGAATGATTTTTCGGCCTTCGGGTGCCCCATAGATGTCACCTTGTTCTTCAGTCTCTTTCAACATCTCAGGTGTCGATTCCTTTTTGATGAAGTCACGAACCTCTTCAAGTAATTCCTGTTCCTCTCGATTGAACTCGAAATCCATACTCAACTACCTCCTTTGAATGAAATAAGATTTGGGCATCTCAGGGTCTCTTTAAGTAACTTCTCAATATGTTTGGGAAACAGATTTATGCCGTCGCTTACAAGGAAGCTTTTTTGAACGACTGTCCAGGTTCACCCCTTCCATTCAGGAGCGGACTATACACTCCCCCTGGCCCCAGTATCTTTTGAGAAGTCTCCGACTTATATCCAGATAATCAAACCGGACAGTCTCGTCTCTACAAAACACCTCTAATGTCACTGGGCCGTCATACCCTATGGATTTGACTGCCCCTATCGCATCTTTCCAATGAATGGTTCCCGTCCCTAAAGGCATATGATGGTCGCCTGAAACGAGATTGTCCGAAAGATGAACATGTACAATCTCTTCCCCCAGTTCTCTGCAGAATAAAACCCCGTTGTCCTCACCCATGTTACAGTGCCCCATATCCAAATGTACCTTTAATCCGGGGACCTCTTTAAGAAGCCTTTTAAATGTGGAGACGGTATCAAAAGGAGACCTGAAATTCTCATACGCCACAGTCAATCCATAAGAGCCCGCCATTTCAACTATCCTGGGCAGTGCCTCAATATTCAGATCCACCACATCCATCCTTCTGGGAGGGGGATATGTGTAGCAGGGATGGATATTCATCACTTTCGCCCCCAGTGCGGAGAAAATTGAGGCGCAACGCTCCAGCTCTTTGATTGATGCGTCACGAATTTCCTGAATAGGATAAGAATATGGCAGACAGGGATCCGTGTGCCCCACAATGAACAGCCCATATTCTTCAAGAAGGGCCCCTATCCATTCCACATCCTTTTTTTGTATGTGGGGACCCTCTATCGTGAGATCCACAAAATCATACCGTGCCATCCCGATGGATGAAATCTCTTCCCTCAGGTCAGCACTCGGATTATTCATGAGCCCTATTTGCACGTCACGCCCCTTTCATGCCGTTATTCGGTTTTTATATCAGTTCTCAAGGGTGAGGGATCGCATGTGAGGAAGACTTTCTCAGAATAACGAGCGCTACGGTTTGTACTGGGCCTTCTCTGGCCAGCCGTCAGGGTAGAGCTGATTCGGTTTCTCACCGAATTTCTCCTTGACCTTGGGCAGGTTTTTTCTTTGATACTCCGGCCTGGCTTCTTTGGGGATCCTGCCGTTCAGTATGGCTTCGGATCGCAGGCGACGGCCCACTGTTTTTTCCATCATCGTACCGATTTCCAGCAGACGGTCTATATTTATCCCTGTCTCTATCCCCATCTCGTCCATCATAACGGCCATGTCTTCGGTTGATGTTAATCCCACCATATTGGGATCTTTGTAATAATAGGCCCCTGTACCTGAGACGGGAATTCCGTCTATGAAGTTTGCGGGTTGTCCGCCCAGCCCACCTATGGTCCCTTCAAATATGTCGATACCTGTCTGAAGGGCCGCAAGCACATTGGCGAGCCCCCAACCCCGTGTCACATGAAAGTGGGCAATGTGCAGATCCGTGTCAGGCATTTCATCCAATACCATTGAAAAGTACCGGTAAACCTGATCCGGTGGAGCTGAACCGTCATGATCAGCATGCTCTATGTCCGCGGCGCCTATATCCAGCCATCGTTTGGAGAATTCAACGGCATCTTCCAGTTTGGTGGGGCCGGAGATGGGGCTCCCCCAAATGGTGCTCACACAGCCGCACATCTTGATGCCCACGTCCGATGCTTTTTTTATGCATCGTTCGGCTTCCTTCCAATATTCCGGCAAGGATGTTCCGGAATTGGCAAAGTGATGTTGCTCGTCCGTGGAGACCATCATAAGGATACGATCGGGTCCGCGCCCCTCTTTCTTTGCTTCAATGGCTCTGTCTATGGATCTCTCCCGTATTGTCACCGCAGTTAATTCCACGTCATCCAGGTTGACACCGGCTCTGGACAACTTCTTGCTGTTGCGTAACTGTTTGAACAGGTCATCTGCGTCCTTAAACTGGGGCATCCCCTTGGGGTTACCGAAATTCGTCACCTCCAGGCGTTTGAACCCACAGAGAATTAACTCTTCCAGATAGAAGAGTTTTGCTTCCGTGGGGATAAAGTGCTCCTCATGCTGGAACCCGTCACGTACGGTGATATCGCCCAGTCTTACCTTCTTGGGGAATTTCAGCTCCATCATTCTAACCTCCTCCCTTGATTCTTACTTTCCCTTATATTCCGGTTTTCTTTTTTCCTTAAATGCGTTGAGACCTTCCAACCGATCTTCAGTGGGGATTGTTACGGCATAGGCCCTGGATTCTATACCCAGACCCACATCTATACTGCACTCCATCCCCTTGTTGATGGAAAATTTTGCCTGTTGCACTGCAACGGGCCCGTTTGCAGCGATCTTTTTGGAGATTTCCATACAGGTATCCATCAATTGGTCCGGTTCCACTACCTGGCTGACAAGTCCACAGGCCAGAGCTTCATCCGCGGTTATCCTCTTTGCCGTGTATATCATCTCCTTTGCCTTGGCTATTCCAACGACTCTCGGCAGACGCTGGGTGCCCCCCGCCCCAGGGATAATCGCAAGACTCGTTTCCGTCAATCCCACAACAGCATTTGATGAGGCCACTCTGATGTCGCAGGCCAGGGCCAGTTCAAGTCCGCCTCCAAATGCGAAACCGTTTATTGCGGCTATGGCGGGCACTTTCACATTCTCAACATCTGCAAAAGTTGAACTTATGGTGTGGATGAATCTCTTGACATCATCCGGAGACATGGTCCTTCTCTCCACCAGGTCGGCTCCTGTACAAAAAGCCGCTTTTTTTTCTCCTTTTGCCCCGGTGATTATGATGACCCGTAACTCAGAATCAAAATTTGCTTCCTTTATGGCTGCATTCAACTCATTGAGCAGTGCAACACTAAAACAGTTCATCGATTCGGGTCGATTGAGGGTCAATGTAAGGATACCATCCGTCATTTCTTTTAACAGAATATCCGCCATCACCATTCCTCCTTGATACTAGAGTGACATTCTTACAGGCTGTTTGAAAGACCTCTTTACGAACATATATTGAGCTTTTTTATTATTTGTTCTCTGTTTCGCGGAGCGTAAAAATCTTAAGTTGTTTGAGGGCGATAGCCCGAGTTCTTAAGATTTTGCGTAGCGAAATGAGAACAATAAAAAAAGCTCAATCTAAGTGATGGAAGAGGTCTTACAAACAGCCATCGAACGGGATTTCCCAAAAGTGCCGCTATAGTACTAAAAATGACACGTTGAATCACACATTTAAAGGTTGCAGAATACAGGATTATCACTCAACATGCAACTAAAACTTTACATTTCCGAAGACGGAATCCTGGATAGGGCTGTGTAGAGTGATCTCAAAGGCTCTGGCCAGAACATCACGGGACTCCTTCAAGGCAATGACCCCGTCGTGAAAGAGACGTGCCCCTGTGAAGAAGGGGTGAGCCTCCCGATCGTATTTCTCTCTCATCATGGCATCAAATCGTGCAACCTCTTCCTCATCCATCTCCTTTCCGGCTGATTTTGCTTTTCTTCTTTCAAGGCTTGTGAGGATGAAGGCAGCTGTCCTTCCGGACATGACAGAGGTCCTGGCACGCATTGTTTGAAAGCAGAACCTGGGCCTGTATGCTCTGCCGCACATTCCGTAATTGGCTGCTCCATGATCCGGTCCTATGACCCACTGAATCTTCGGTACCTGCACAGTGCTGCACGTTCTCACCATATCGGCTCCGTATTTACCTATCCCGGCCCATTCCTCCTGTTTGCCCACCATGTAACCAGGTGCATTCTGGATAAACAACAGGGGAGTCTTGTCATTTCCACAGCGAATCATCCATTCCGCAGCTTTCCTGGCCGCTTCGATAAAGATCACACCAACACTATTGGAAGCGACCACCCCGACGGGGATACCTTTCAGCCACATCTTGCCACAAACAATGGTGTCACCACGACCCTGCTTATACTCTCTCTTGTATTCGGAAAAATAACTGTCATCAGCTATGCACCTGATCACATCTCGTACATTGATGGCTCTGTATGTATCCTTTGGCAGGACGTCATACAGCTTTTCTATGGGTTCCTGAGGCTCTACTGGTTCTCGTCGATGCCCCCAGTTTTCTTGGGGCGGGTCGAACTTGATCAGTTCCCGAAGTTTTTCAATCCCCTCTTCCTGACTCTTTACAAAATGGTCGCACCCTCCAGAATGGCGTGTATGAACATAGGCTCCTCCGAGATCCTCCATACTCACATCCTCACCGATTGCGGATTTCACCATAGGTGGGCCTGCTAAAAAGGCAAAGGCCATCTTTTCGATCATAATCGATTCACAGGCCAGGTATACGATATATGCTCCTCCGGCTGTGTTGCCGCCCGTGCTGAGGGTGTATTGTTTGATGCCTTTGGCCGACATGTTGGTCATGTTGTAAAACATGGACCCGAACATGCCTTCATCCGCAAAGCAGCCCTCTTGCATGGGCAAAAAGATACCCCCTGAATCGGCTATGTATACACAGGTCAATCTGCACTCTTCGGCGATCCGTTGCGCACGCATGTGTTTCTTTAAAGTGATCGGATAATATGTCCCTGCCGTCATCCTGCTCTCATTGCCGAAGATCATACAGTCCTTGCCGTGAATCTTCCCGACTCCTGTCACGAGTCCGCCCCCTGGTATATGAGGTTGTTCAGGATAGCCGATATGGAAACCTGCATCTGTCCCCAGCTCAAAGAACTCCGTTCCGGGGTCTATCAACTGGGCAATGAGCTGTCTTACCGGTTTTTTCCCCTGTTTTGCCAATCTGTCAAGCTGCTTTTGCCCGCCCACATCATATGCTTCCTGCCTGTGAGCATAGAGGCTTTCTTCTTCCTTGAGCCAGTGATCCCTGTTTTCGGATGCGGTCTGTTCCGTCTTGGATGTCTGTGACATTATGATTCCCTCCTGTATTGAACTCTTCTTCACTTCTGTGGATATAGATTATTTATTGGTCAGCTTTTCTGCCCTTTACATTAATTTCAAACATCTTTTCTGCGAGGCAGCTTCTTCCTGTTTTTTTAATCAATGTATTGATCAACCTGCTGCATTTCATGAGTTTGGGCAAGTCAATGTATGTTTCAATTCCCATTGTCTCCATCATGTAAACAAGGTCTTCGGTAGCTATATTCCCCGATGCCTCAGGGATGTAAGGACATCCCCCAAGCCCTCCTACTGATGCATCGAAAATCCGTACTCCATTCTGCAGAGAAGCAAAGACATTGGCAAGGGCAAAACCGTATGTATTGTGGAAATGACCTGCCAGGGAAATCTCAGTGACATTGTGATATATCTTTGAAAAAACCTCCCACACCTGTGCCGGATGGGCCAATCCTGCTGTATCTGCCAGTGCGACTTCATATGCTCCCATCCTTTTGAACTCTTTAACAATGTACAAGACCCGATCCACAGGGATTTTGCCTTCAAAGGGACATTGAAATGCCATGGCAATACTTCCACGTATCTTTACGTTACTCTGCACGATATCTGAACATATACCCCTCAGATCCTCAAGAGTCTCAGCGATTGTTCGATTCACATTTTTTCTGTTGTGAGTTTCACTGGCAGATACGAGAAGTACGATCTCATCCGTTCCGCATTTCATGGCCCTCTCATAACCTCTTCTATTAGGAACCAATGCGCTGTAACATATACCTTTTCCCCGGTTGAGCCCATTCATCACTGATTCGGCATCCTGCAATCGGGGGATCCATGCCGGATGTGTAAAGGAAGTGACCTCTATCCGCTTCAAACCGGTACGGGACAGACAATCGATTAAACCTATCTTATTTTCGGTGGAGACCTCTGCATCCTCATTTTGTAGGCCATCTCTGGGGCCCACCTCGACAATTGTCACTGATTCCGGGAGATTGAGATTGACAACATCTTTCATTATATCCAATACTCTATCATTTCCACAGATCATTTGCTTGTCATAAGAACTCTTCTTAAGTCCTCTGCAAGTTCGCCTGCTGTTTGGTAACGCTCTTCACGCCTTTTCCTCAAGACCTTATTCATTATATTCACATACTCAGCCGGGATTTCAGGATTGATTTCTTGTGGCGGTGTATATTCTCCTTCTGTGATCTGAAAGGTAACTGTGGATACATTCTCTCCTTTAAATGGCTTCTCTCCGGTCAGGAGTTCATACAGTACAATCCCAATAGAGAACATATCAGATCTTCCGTCCAGATCTTCACCATGAATCTGTTCCGGGGACATGTAACTCGGTGTTCCAATCACTGTTCCTGTTTGGGTTAAATGCGATGATGGAAGTTTCGCGATTCCAAAATCCATGACCTTGACCCTTCGATCCTTTTGGATCATTATGTTTGCAGGTTTTATATCCCTATGGATGATCCGGTTCGTATGGGCATAATCCAGAGCATCACAAACATCGGCTATTAATCGGATCACCTCTCTGATGTCCATAAGGTTTTCCTTTCGACAGTAACTGGTCAGATCTATCCCTTCTATATATTCCATGACAATGTATGAGTGACCGCTCTCTTTTCCCGCGTCATAAATGGTTACGATATGAGGATGAGAGAGCCGGCCCGCCGCTTCAGCTTCAGCGAAAAAGCGTTTCTTGAGATTCTCTCTCTGATCTGTTTCACAAAGTTGATCAAATCGAATAGTCTTGATCACTACAGTACGATTTATGTTTGGGTCCAGTGCTTTGTAGACAATCCCCATGGCTCCCCGTCCGATCTCCTCATGTATGATGTATCGACCGATTCGATGGACCCCGGTCATGGATTCAACCTCCGAAAAAGCCGGTACAGTCGCCTTTTGAAACTTTGTATCCAGCACGATTTCAGGCTCCGGCACTTCGCGTGAAAGAGTGGGTTTCGTTGCTATTCTAGTGATCAAGAGAACGGATTGAAGAAAAACCATGAGGAGAAGGAGAAAGAGAGGTTTAAACCAGAGATGAAGATATGCAAAGAGCAAATAAGATGAAATGATTGTCATGAGAAAGACGAGGCTCCCACAGAGAAGATAATTTCTTGTAGTCATGTGTGGGAAAAGACCGGTAAAGAGCACCCCGAAAATGACAAGTAAAGATATCTCAATCCAATCCATATGCAAAGGACGCGAAAGAAAGCGCCTTTCCAGGATGCTTGATATGATGTTTGCATGTTTTTCCACTCCGGGAAGGTGTATGTCCAAAGGGGTTTTCCATTGATCATGAAGACCGGCAGCGGTTACGCCCACGAGAACGATCTTGTCTTCACACTTGCGTTGCAAATGAGGATCTTCCATGACATCCTTATACGATAGATAAGGAAAGCTGCCATACGGGCCATAATAGTTGATGAGGAGGAAACCGCGGTCGTCCATGGGAATTTCAATCTCACCCATCCGGATTCCCTTTCCCCCTTCCACCTTGACCACTCCCCAAGAAAGGTCAAGATACCTTCTTACAGTCTGTATACTCAGCGGAGGGAAATACCGATCTTTGTATTCAATGATCAACGGTTCGAATCTGATGGGACCGTCCCTGTCAAGTATCGTATTGACATGTCCGACCCCATTTCCACCTGCGGCGATAAGTTCATCTGTTGGGAAGAGGGTGTACCCCTTGGGCAGATTGAGTTGCTTCATTTGCAGGATGTCGTCGAAGAGTAAAAAAGATGAAGATCCCACTGAAGGAGGAATAAGACTTTGTCTCTCCCTCTTTTCAGAATCAAGTTGGAAGAATACGGGGAAGATGACATTTCCTGCATCTTTGGCAGTTTTGTAAAGGAGCCGATCTCCTTCTCCTTGTCTTCTCGTCTTTTCTTTAATGGCTGGAAAGATAATGTCAAAGGCAATAACTCTTGACTTTGCTTCAGATAACCGCTCTATCAGCCTTGCCATCCTTTGCCTTGGCCAGGGCCAGGGTCCGTATGTAAAGATACTTTTATCATCAATGGCAATAATGATAATCGGTGCGGAAGACTGGACGCTCCCTCGTATTCTGAAATACGTGTCAAGAAACTTTTTCTCTATATATTCAGTGTGTTCCAAATGGAGAAGATGCAGGATGAGCAATATGAGCAGGACTGAAATACCTGTAAACCAAATTCTTTTATTCGTCATGATGGTCATTAAAAATCACTGGTGCGGGAATAGACTGTAAATCGGTGTTTTCAATGTCTCTGTCCCGTTCAATGTTCCAACGAACCCAGTTCTCATTTGCTGCTTCCTTGGGGGTAAAAGAGAAGGTCTTTGGGGAAGTTGTTTTGGATAATGTTACCATTTGGTATTGAGAGACAATTATTCTTGTCCATTCCTCTCTGCTCACTTCATGTGGGCCGGGTACAGGCCGCGGTCCTGGAACTTCACGAGGGGCCCCAAAAAACTCTGGGGATTCCTCAGTGCCCGGCGTCCTTGCAACAAAAGGATTGTATACTCCCACACGACCTTCAAAGACGCGAAGTTGCGTAGTGCCTTGTCCATCCACCAGCAAATCGTATGTCGTGCCATACACTGCTGAGATAGCTGTGGGGGTATGAATATTATAACTCGATGAAGAAGAGATGAGTCTGGTTACCTTTGTCCAAAGGCGTCCTATGGACAGAGTAAAACTTTTAAGAGTTCTCTTCTCCTGCCTTTCCATCTTTTCCAGATGGAGAAGTGTATTTTCAGTCAGACGAATAACGCTGCAGTTGTCAAGGATCAACTCTATCTTGCTGAGGGGAAGAATTTTCACTTGATCGCCGGTATGGAGTATCATGTTTACTTGTGCTTCTTCCCACTGCTCACTCCCTTTTCTCAAAACCTGCCCTTTTCCTTGAAGAAAGGTAATAACCGCTTCATCACCTCGTGTCTTTGTTTCAATAAAAGAGGGCTGTGCCGACTTTTCCATGATTTCTCTTTTGGGAAGAATCAGCACATCACCTGACTGAATGAGATTGAGGTCTTTTATATTGGGATTGAGCTGCAGGATTTCTTTTGCAATGGTCTCATTATACGTTTTTAAGTATTTAAAGGCGAGATAGCTTACCGTATCTCCGCTTCTGATCATTACGGAACGAGTCTCTTTTGAGGCAATTGAAAGAGAAGAGGCCAAAAACAAAAGAAGCAGGCCCACTATCCCGAATCCATATGCTTTCCTTTTGCCCATCGGTACTCTACCCTTTAATCATTAAATGGTTAACAAAAATATAATTGTGTCTTTCGAATCTGTATTGAGTCTCCTTCATTCAGAAGGGTATCACCCTGAATTTTTTGCCCGTTGAGTTGAGTGGAAAGCATCGAACCTTTGTTTCTCAGGTAATATTTGTTTCCTCTTTTTCGAATAGTCGCTTGAACTTTGGAAAGAAAAAAGCCTGAAATCACCAAATCACAGCCCGATCCTTTCCCTATGGTGGTGAGATCCTTTTTCAGGAGTATTTCATTTCGATTTGCTTTGCCGGAAACAACAGTAATTTTGCGCCATGCCACTTTTTCGGGTTGAGAGGATGTTGCCTGCCTTTGCTCGGGGGTCATGATCATTGTTTTGTCCACCGCACCGGAATCTTCCAGTATGAATTCATCCGGGATTGCATCCTCGAACAAAAGCTCAAATTTTCCTATCTGTATGAGATCTTCCGGATTCAACAAAGTCGTTTTATTGACTCGAGTTCCGTTGAGAAATGTTCCGTTGGAACTTCCCAGGTCAGTCAGTATATATTGCCCATTTGAAAAG
>JAXHSZ010000326.1:0-7906 GCA_034190725.1 Thermodesulfobacteriota bacterium | reverse complement strand
ACCTGGATGATAAGGATATCTATGAGACGATCGGCAAGCACCAGTTCAATTGATCTGTTCAGTAATTCCAGTATACCGCCGATAGAACCTACGTCGAGGGGGTTGCGCAGAATACAACCTGCCTCTGGAAGGATGGTTCGCAGTTCAGACCTTGTCTCATCAGTAAAAGGCGGCACCTCCAGACCTTCACTGGTAAATGCATCGCTTGAAGCAACACATGCCCCACCACCGCCGCCATAGAGCCCCGCAATGACGGCAACACGATTTCCCTCAAACCAGGACAGATGAAGAAGAGCCAAGATCGTATCTACCAATTCCTCATGACTCTCCACCTTAATGGCACCAGCCTGTTTCATGGCCGCCTTCCAAATGATCTCAGAGCCTGCCATTGATCCGCTATGAGAGGCTGCAGTGTGTGATCCGGCCTGAGTTCTGCCACCCTTCCAGATGACCATCGGCTTGATCTTCGATATTTCTTTGATCTGGTGCAATAAGCGTCTGGAATCTTTTGCTCCTTCCAGATAAGCTCCAATGATTCGAGTCTCGTGATCAACTGCGAAGTATTCCAGGTAATCACAGTTATCCAGGTCACATCCATTGCCGAAGCTGACCACTTTACTGAAGCGAACGCCCCGTCTAATGCCATCGTCAATGAGATGCCCGGCAACTCCACCGCTGTGGGAGAGAAATCCCACGGAGCCGGCTTCTGCTTCAAAATACATCGGCCCGTAAGGGATTCTATGATCAGGAGAATATATTCCAATACAGTTTGGGCCAATAATGTGGAATCCACCTTCCTTTGCCCTTTTTGTCATCTCGTTTTCCAGCTTCTTCCCTTCATCCTCTCCTGTTTCTGAAAAGCCGGCCGTGAAGATCTGGACGGCTTTTACTCCTTTTGCGGCACATTCGTCCAACAGATCGAGCATAAATCGTGCTGGGATTGCGACAATAACATAGTCGACACTGTCCGGGATTGAGGTGAGTTTTGGGTACGATTGAAGTCCCATAATCTCATTTGCACCTGGATTAACAGGGTAAAGATCACCCTTGAAACCGGAATCTATTAATGCCTACAGGTATTTCGAGCCGAATTTCCATTTGTCCTGAGAAGCACCGACAACAGCAATCGATCTGGGATAAAAGATGGAGTTGAATTCTTGAAACTCTCTTTGATTCAAATGTTCCTCCTTCTCAATATTAATAATTCAGCTTCACGAAAATCCAGAGAGTGCAACTGCTCAATTGAGTAGGAACAAAGGCATATAGTGTGTTTGGCTATTTGTTGCTCAACTTTTCTGCCTGTGCAGTGAAAAAGGACTGCGTGCGTTAAGCGACGACTCCTTGTTTGGTTTGTTTCTTTCAAGCAAAGGCCTGACAAACATTTGAAAGACATACATGGCAGCAATCTCACGAACACATAAAACTTTACGATAGCCTCTGATTCAAAGAAATAAAACGAAATAAGAAGTCGGCAAACTGTGAATTTGAGTAACCACATTTGTTCTAACTTTTTTAATCAAAACTGATGAGTGTTGTTTTCGGTCACATAATATCGGTTTTCTTGCATGTACCTATAGGAGAAAGAACCTTGCTTGTCAAGGAAAAACATTTCGTCTTTTGTGCAAACTTTTTTCTTTGACATATATTCATTTTTATGAGAGACTATAAAAGGTTTCTTTATTATAGTTGTGAGGTGATAAAGATATGTACGGCGTTATTAAAAAGAAGACTCCTAAGTTCCAAACATGTCATGAACATAAGAATGATTGTCATGGGGCCGATGCTCAAGTGAAGCCCTGCCCAAAATGCGGTGAAGACTTCGTGATGATGCATTCTTATGGTTTTAATCCGCTCTTGATGCGAACTGGACCAAAACCCTGGACCGACAGAAAAGATCAAAATTTCTGAGCTGAGGCTGACGAAAGTGCCAGTTTTTGGTACTGCAATTTTTGTGGATACACCAACGGGAACAGACCCGCAGGGTGGATGGAATAGCCGATAGAAAGGGCTTACGCAGAAATATTTGATCGGTAAACCTGCTGGTTTCGATTGAGAGGCGGAATTCAGTTCTTTACGGTTCTTGACCAGGTCAAGGGGAGTTACAGCAATTTGTGTAACAACCCCTGGCTCAGTTTATACCCTAAAGACAAATAACTGAGTTGTATCTTTTTTATTCTTCACTCCAATTGCCAGAGCCTTTCTGGTCTCAACAATTACAACCAATCTTTTTGCCCTGGTCAATATGGTGTAGATTGAGTTTCTCTGCAAAAGCACATAATGCTGGGTGAGAAGAGGGATTATCACTGACGGATATTCTGAACCTTTGACCGCTGTTGAAGCGTGCCAACAGCTTTCTATTTCATAGCACTCAATTATTCCCTGTGAATTTTTAGTGGTTCTCCTTAGGGATGTTTTTTAAGGGAAGGATAACGAATTGCATTGGGGGAATTCATTGTTTTAAAATCTTCACAAAATCGTGACGAAAAAAGTCAGCTACCTGCTCACACGGAATCAACATCAACCCCCTCCCCATGATTCCAATCCATAATAAAGTACACTTTCCAAATAGTCGTTCCAATCCCAATCCATTTCATTGATCTTGTGTTCATCAAAAAAAGTACTTAGAGCTTTTCCTTTTGCAGAGTCTTCAACTCCTCCTTTCTCGCTTTTCATAGGCCTGACCTCACTCTTAATATGTTCTTTAAAGCGGAATCCAAGCTTATCAAAGATGCCCTTAGAACATTCCACATTGTCTCCTAACAAGTACTGTCAAGAATTCAATTCCTCTATGTATCTTTCAGCAGCAAAAGCCGCGGTGGCTCCATCTCCCACTGCAGTGGCAATCTGCCGGAGAAGTTTTACTCTCACATCGCCGGCAGCGAATATTCCCGAAACCGATGTCTTCATCTCATCATCCGTTACCACGAATCCATTTTTATCCAGGGACACAATTCCTTTTAAAAATCCCGTATTGGGTTTGATTCCAACATAGAGAAAGACACCTCCCACCTTCAATTTTGATACGGTATTGGTCTTCACATTACGAACCTGGATTGCTTCAACAGTTTGGTTCCCCTCAATCTTCTCCAAAACAGTGTCCCAGACGATTTCTATCTTTTCATTATTAAAGGCTCTTTCTTGTGCAATCTTGTCAGCCCTTAACTTGTCTCTTCGGTGAATGATATAGACCTTGTTTGCATATTTCGTCAGGAATATCCCTTCTTCAACAGCCGAATTACCGCCGCCGATTACGGCAATATTCAGTTCCCGAAAGAAAGGTCCATCACATGTGGCACAATACGAAACACCCCTCCCTCTGAGTTCGCTTTCTCCTCCCACTCCCAACTCATTGGGCTGTGTTCCCGAGGCTATGATCAAAGCTTTGCATGAGAGTTCTCTATCATTGATTTTTATACGTTTGAGACCATTCTCCCCCACACTGACCTCTTCTATCCCTCCGGTTAAAATCTCCAGGCCGAATTTCTTAGCCTGCTCTTCCATGTTTTGAACCAATTCAGGGCCCTTTATACCTTCTATAAAACCAGGATAATTCTCCACCAGATCTGTGGTGGCAACCTGTCCCCCCACAAGCATCTCCTCAATCAACAGGGTTTGCAATCTTGCTCTGCAGGTATAAAGTCCGGCAGTGAGTCCTGCCGGTCCGCCTCCGATGATGATGACTTCGTAGTCAATAGCACTCATATGAGAGAGTCCTCCACAGGTTTTTCTTGCTCACTTTTGAAAAAGTTTCTGATGGTCTTTCTTTATACATCTGTCCATTACCACTTTAATATCTGCCTTGCGGGCCATATCAGCAGCCTCGTTGTTCACTATACCCTCTTGCATCCATACGACTTTTGCTTTCTTTTCTACTGCAACTTTGACGATATCGGCAACTGCCTCCGGTCTCCTGAATATATCCACAACATCTATGTCAAAGGGGATCTCAAGCAGACTGGGATAAACCTTTTCACCGAGAATGTCAGATCCTGGAGGTCTTACTGGAATAATCCTGAAGCCCTTTGCCTGAAGATAAGACGCCACTATGTAGCTTGGCCTGTCTCTTTCGGGGATAAACCCACAACGGCTATGTTTTTTGAATTCATCAAAATGTCTTTTATTTCATCCATTGAAGTATCCATTGTATTCTACTCCTGTTCCCAGGTCCTGTTCTTCCAAAGTCTTTGGAAAATCTCGTAACTCCTCAGGTGAATAGACATAAAGGCATAAAATTATTATAAGACCTTTTTAATCATCTCATCTAGCTTTCCCTTTGAAGTGGCACCTATTGTCTGTTCAATAGATTCACCGCCCTTGAAGAGAATCAATGTCGGGATACTCTTCACACCATATTGTGCTGCCGTCTTTGAATTTTCATCCACATTCAACTTGCATATCTTTACTTTTCCATCATATTCCTCTGCAAGCTCCTCTACTATCGGCCCCACCATTTTACATGGACCACACCAGGGAGCCCAGAAATCCACAAGAGCAGGCAGTTCTGATTTGATTATCTCCGCTTCAAATGAATCATCGGTTAATTTTACAGCCTTCCCTTCTTCTGACATCTTCCTACCTCCATCATAGGTTAACGAATTGTGATTTAATAGTATACCTCAAAAACACATAAAATAGAAAATATCTTAGAATTTCATGTATCGAATCTTTTACATACATATTTTCTAAAGAAACATCATCAAACGTAAAACAACTGCACGAAAAACATTATATATATTATAAATCCTCAATCCCTTTTGTCAAATCATTTTGGATGAAGAGTCTTGTGCAGTCGTTTATCACCTGATAATTTGATAAAAATAAGTCAATGGAATGAGCGGTGTCAGGTCAGATTTATATGCTCCGATTAGACAAAGGCACAGGAATAAGAGTACTTCTTCTGAGGATTTTTCGGTCAAGTCCTGAGTGAAGAGGCGCACAAGAAACAACTTTTCTCTTACACTTCTCTCAACAAAACTCTTTACATTCTCATGATATGTTGTTAGGCTGAAACAGTTTTATTCTGGTTGGGATTTTTAATTCCTTTGAAGAGATATTTATTGAGTGACCATCCACAAATGTAATATTTTTACAAGGGTAAAGAAGACGAAAAACGGAGCCCTATAAATCATTTTCAACATTAAAAAAGAGAAAGGGAATTGGAGTGTATTCTAAATTTCGTGAAATCTATCAGGCTAGGCATGAATATGCTCAATCATATCCAGGAGCAAATGTAATGGGGTACATCTGCACTTTGATCCCTGAAGAGGTAATCTACGCTGCCGGCTTTCTTCCGGTACGGCTTTTTGGCTCCCATCAACCCCCAACAGTTGCCGACACATATATCCCTCCAATATTTTGCTCATACTGTCGAGATATACTCGCCCAGGGTTTGCAAGGGAAATATCCGTATCTCAACGGATTAGTACATACAAATAGCTGTGAGAAAATAAGGAGTGCTTTCGAGAGTTGGCAACGACACATAGATGCAGTAAAGACCTTCTTCATTTGGATGCCACAGGTTGTAAACCTGGATGCAATGGAAGTTTTCCTCTCTGAAGTTCGCCGTTTTAAAGAACAGTTGGAAAATGACTGGAAGGTTAATATAGGATCTGAAGAGCTTCACAGAGCCATTGAGGTGTATAATGAAAACAGGAGACTTATGAAGCAAGTCTATGAGTTGACTAAAGAGGTTCCTTCACGCATTTCCGGAGAGGAATTAACGAGCATGGTATTGGCCGGTCAAGTCATGGACAAAGCTGAGCACAGTAAATTGGTTCGAGAATTCCTCTCTGAGGTGGACAGAAGAGAGGCCGATGATGATGAAGTGAGGGTAATGATAGTGGGGCATACAAGCGGTGACCTTCAATTGATTGAACTTCTCGATTCTCTGAATGGCAAGGTAGTAGCGGATGAAACATGTTTCGGTATCCGCTATTTCTGGGAGGATGTAGATCAGAATGAAGATCCTCTGAAAGCCATCTCCTATCGTTATATAAATCGTATTCCCTGCCCGGTAAAGGATAACGACATCCCCCGAAAACGTATTCCTTTCATAAAAAACCTGGCGCGAGAGTACGAGGTGCAAGTTGTGCTTATTGTATCCCCCACTTTTTGCGACCCCCATTGCTATGACAATCCAATCATTCGAGAGACACTCATTGAACAGGGCGTAAAAGTACTAGAAATGGAAGAGGATTTCCCTCTGTCCATGGGTCAACTTCGTACTCGTATTGAAGCCACTTTGGAGAGTGTAGAGTTCGCATGAATCTCAAAAGGAAAGGGGCCAATTCATGCCTACTGTAAAAAATAAATATCCCACGAGACCGTTAGAATACTACACAAAGATGAAAGAGCTTCGAAGAAGTATCGTACGAGACACATTCACCGCTCGAAAAAGAGGTAAATCTGTCTTCATGGGTGGAGAAGGGGGTGGTCATGCTTTCTATGCTGCGTTCGATGCTGAAGTCATCCCTGCCATGCCTACCGGACGGGAGATGAGAGATATCAACTGGGTGACTCAACTTAATCAAGCGGCCGAATCCAGAGGCTTTGGTAAGGATTGTTGCTCTACCCTCCGGATTGCATTGGGAGCTCATTTTTTAGGTACTTACGGATTGGATGCCACCACTGGAAAGCACCTCCGTCCAGATGTTATATTCAATATGATCCTTTGTCAGGGACAGATAAAATCGCATCAGCTTCATGCCGAGTATCTGGGAATTCCAAATGTTAATGTAGAGCTTCCACCTCTTATCCAGAGCATGGAAGTAAACAAGAAACATTTTATCAATCAATGTCATCGGGCTGTGGAGAAACTAGAGAAAGCATTGGGCAAAAAATGCGACGATGAGAAGTTGATAGATGGGGTAAAAAGAGAATTGCGCACTCGGGTGAATATGGCCAGGATAGCATTGCTTCAAAAGAGTGTGCCTGCTCCCCTGAAGCAAAGACATCTGGGTTCGCTCATGGCTTTTCAGCTCAGAGGTGTCACCCACCGCGCAGATGTGGCTGACTTCTTCGGGTTGGCCTTAGAAGAGGTAAAGGAGAGGGTAAAAGAAGGCATCGCTGCTTACGAAAATGAAGATTTTCGGCTCTTTCACGAAGGAAGCTTGCCCTGGTACCCAAAAATTGGTGAATTGCTGCGATATCCGGAAAAGAAAGGGGGAGTTTACATCGGCTCATTGAATAACTTTGGGCTGGGTGGCTGCTTTATTATCGATGATCAAGGACACTGGGAAGTTCCGGAAGTTTCCTGGGAAAATGGTCATGAGATCAAGAACCGAGATGATGCTTTTGAAGCTTTGGCCGAGGCTACTTTGCAATATTCGCCATTTTCCAATCTGTTCCAGCGGTCTGAACTCAGAATGACTGCAGCCAGAGACTGGAACATCGACGGAGTTGTTTTTGCATTGGATCGAGGCTGCGTGGGCATTACAAGCGGTCTGTTGGAGAGTGCTCTTACCGTAAAAGAAGCTGGGATTCGAGCCACTACTTACGAAACCAGTGCCACTTATCCACCCGATTTTGATGAGAAAAGCTATCAACAACTGATAGATGCTTTTCTAGAAACTTTACGAACACAATGAAAACCCATCAATTGTAGTGCTCGGAGAAATTCCCCTTTAATAATAAACAAAGACTGTACGTTTTGGTTTCGGGTGTCAGGTTTCAGATGTCGGAAGAGGGAAAGACTAGAGATACACTCTTCGCTCTGGCATAGTAGTTTTTTTTCGACTTCAAGTTCCTCTCCATACACACAACTCTGAGTGTCACTGCATTCCTTCTTGAACCTGAAACCCGAAACCAGACACCTGAAAACTGTGAACCTCGAATCCGTGAATGGCCTACGCAATGTTGTTTCAAACCTAAAAAAATTACCAGCGCAGCAAGAATTGAAAATCAATCG
>JAXHSZ010000325.1:0-3911 GCA_034190725.1 Thermodesulfobacteriota bacterium | reverse complement strand
GTAAAGTGAATATTAAATTAAATAGTGTCCATCCGGAAATGAAATATTTTCTGCATGGTCAAAGAAGACGAAGATTTTCACCGCAGGAATAGATTGTGTATGTATCAAGGGCATATTGCAATGTGCACTTATGTCTCCGTCTGACCTGTCTGCGTATGGCCATGCACATACAGACGCAGAGATTGCGAAAAGTAGTAATTTATGGATGGGCACTTAATAACATATGGATATCTCACTTATAAAAGTGAAAATGGGAGGGCACAATGAAGAAAGCAAAAATTGGCGACAGAGTAAAGGTGCATTATACTGCTAAATTAAAGGATAATACCGTCTTTCATACCTCCAAAGATAAACACCCTGTTGAGTTTGAGATTGGTGCAGGAGATATTATCCCTGGTTTAGAAAAAGGGGTTGTCGGCATGAAAGAGGGCGAGAAAAAAACAATTACTATACCACCGGGGGACGGATTCGGCCTCAGACGTGAAGAATTTTTAATTCGGATAGATAAGTCAGAATTTGCCGATGATGTTCTTCTGACTATTGGTCAAAAAATCAGGGTCAATCCTCCGAATGAAAAAGTGATTGATGTAACTGTTACAGATATTTCGGAAAAAGCAGTAGTCCTCGACATGAACCATCCCCTAGCAGGCTACACATTAGTTTTTGATATTGAAATGATTGAGGTCATTTAGAAAATATTGTTTTACAATCATCAATAAAAACATAAATCAGCGTCAGCCGGGAGGAATCAAAAATGATGAATGTAATTCAGAAAGGTAAGTTGACCAGTATATATCTGTTCGGAGAGATCAATAGAAGGAACGCTCTTTATGTTAAGGATGAGGTGGTGCGGAAGATAAGACCGGGTGTGAGATCAGTAGAATTTCATTTTGAGAATGTAAGAAAAGTGGATTCTCCGGCAATGGCCATGATGATTGTCGTCATGAAATACCTGCAGGCCAAAGCAATTGATCCAAAGGTCATCGGACTTGACGGAGAATCCATGGAACTGGTGAAAGCACAGGGCTTTCATTGCATTAACTGAAACAAAATCGATCATAGCAAGCTGGCTTTTTTAAAGAGCTGCTTCATATATCCCAAGGAGTGTCAGCCCAATGTAATTCTTTCCTGAGTGCCGTGCAAAAGGGCAAAGATCAGCGTGAGGTATTCTCTCAATTGTCTTGTGATGAGAAAGTTCTCTCGCACGAAAGACATGGCCTTTTTCCCCATCTCGTCCAGAATATGACGATTATTCAAGAGGTATCTGATACGAAGTGCAGCTCCTTCCGGTGAGTTGACCAAAAAACCGGTATGATGATTGACAACCTGGATACGAATACCGCCAGTATCCCCACCGATGACAGGTTTTTTCTTCCACATTGCCTCTGTTACGGTCAGTCCGAACCCCTCTCTGAGAGACTTTTGAAGCACAATGTCGGATGCCCGTTGCAATGCATTAATTGTTCGATGTGCGTCTCCAGGCAATAGCAATATCTTGATATTCGGATCATCTTTTACTGCTTCTCGTACCTCATTTAAAATGAGTTCTCCCTCGGGATCATCCGTGGCACCGCCTCCTGCGAGCACCAGTTGTATGTTGGGCATAAAGTCCTGGACAAGCTTGTAGGCTTGAATCACACCAATTGGGTCTTTTAGCCGATCAAAACGAGAAACTTGGAGCAACATCAGTCTTTCTTTGTCTATCTTGAAACGAGAACAGACCTCATCGATCTCGGTTTTGTCCAATTCAACGTTCTTTTCATGCAACGGGTCAATACTGGGTGCAATGAGATATGCAGGACGGGGCAGTCGTCGAACAAAATTTGCAATAGAGAATACACTTGCATTATAAAGAGAAATATAATCCCTCAAGTACCGCCATACAGGTCTAAAGGGGTGACTTGCATCCATATGGCAGCGCCAAACCCATTTCCCCTTATGATTTGGAAAATCATTAATTATTGCGGCTGGTTGGGCATCATGAATAAAAACAATATCCGCATTCTTCAGTGTATCTCGAAAGGCCTCTGCTGCCTGGTGATTGATCTCTTCATAAATCTTAAAATGATTTTCAGGTATCACTACTCGATTTCCATGAATAGCATTGTGGAAACTTTTTGTGCATTGGTAGAATGTGGAATCTCCCGTAATAACCTCCCATTTGGTATCAATATCCAGCTCTTGCATAAGAGGGACCATTTTTTGCAAGATCTCCGCAACGCCTCCTCCGATTCGAGTTGAGTTCACATGAACCACACGCAATCCTTTGAGAGGTTTTGCGAGTTGACATAAATGCTCCACAACGTCCCGTCCTGCGACTTTATGGTACTTCTCGAGAATGCTTTTTTCTTTCAATACCCTTCTCCTTGGACGCAGTCTGAAAAAGCCTGAGAGAGATCATGCCGCAACTTGGCTAATGAAGAAAAATAGGGATCAATGCGCTCAATACGATTTATAAGGTTTTTGTATTCTTCCCCAAAATGCAATAGCCAGTTACGAAAGTCATCAATATGGTTGCTATTGCGATGACGGCTGTCGATGAAGTGGAAGAATATACTGCCTAAAGATACCTGTGGAAGAAGACAGGAAAATTCATATGGGTTTCCGAATGAAATATTTGTATTAAAAATAACCAGCTGAAAACGTATGTATTCAAACTGATCATCCCTTTTGGCCCATTTGGGGAACTCCGTTTCATCCAGGCTATCTTCAATAAGGTTTATCAATTCACTTCGCAAATCTTCCAGGGTTTCGAAATTTGTGGGATCAATAATAGCGAGCCGTTCAGCCAAGCTTATATGATGAAGACTATGCGCTACCCAGATTGCAAAATCGTTATGGTATTCTGGATCATCAAAACGGGGTCTGAGCAATCCACCCCAGAAATGATAATAGATACTATTTGTATCTATGTCACGCAGATATTCTCTGAGTTCCCTTAAATTTTGCGCTTTTTTCCCTGTGGCAATAGCGATCAAAGCGCAGTCCTTTACCCAAAATGGTTCGATATCGGATCGATGTGATTTCATAATCACCTCATAGTATTTTGCCGGTTACAGGTCTCAAACAGAGGGTCAAGGGTAGTATTCGTAAAAGTGCCGTCGAGTACTACTTATAAAACTCTCATCTTTCTAAATATAAAAATCAGCTTGCCAAGATGCAATAAGGGGAATCATGTATTTCCTGTCCGAAGTTCCTTGTATAAAAATTTATATTTATATAACTACATGAATTATAGTCTGTTTCCGGCAAAAAAGTCTTTATGTATTGTCTTTCCGACTCAAATGAGTTAGAAAGTGAATTCATAACATTGTAAATCCCATGCTAATGGGAATAGACTACATGACCATTCAATGAGGTAAAAGAAATGGATGATGAATCGAGAAGAGAACGAGTATTAGAAACCTTAAGGGAATTGAGTCAGAAGACAACCAATTCAGAAAGGTTAAAAGTTCAACATAATGAGCCCGAAGAACTCCTGAGCATCGTATATCATGCCTTGGAATCTTCCATTAACGCCATTATTATAACAGACCTCAAAGAGAAGATAAAGTATGTCAATCCCTCTTTTATCAGGATGTTTGGATATCAGAACAAGGATCAGGCTTTGAACGATGATGCAGCAGGCCTTTTCGATCAAAACAGGATAAAAAGACTCACCGATGTGATATGGATTATTGATAAACAACAAGGAAATACTCAAGAGTTTAATGCCCGACGTATTGATGGCGGAGAGTTCCCTGTTCTGGTCTCTGTATCAAATATCAATGATATGAAAGGCAATCTCATTGGCAGAATGGCGTCTTTTGTCGACCTTACTGAGAGAAAACAGGCTCAAAAACTCTTAGGAGAATCCAAAAGACATATTCAAATTCTCTCCAGCAAACTTTTAGAAGCTGAGGAAGAGGCAA
>JAXHSZ010000324.1:0-12745 GCA_034190725.1 Thermodesulfobacteriota bacterium | reverse complement strand
GTATTCTTTTCCACTATTGATTCAACATTTTTTATATGTAAATATCTAAATCTTATTGAGAGAAGAAGGTCGGATGTAGGGATAATGTCACCTCCTGATCTTACTAATTCACATAGGGCTAAGAATATGGTGTATAATTATCCGGAACTTATGGTTGAAATTCATAGAATACAAGGAGAAAAGGCATATCAAGACAAAGATCCTGTAGGGCAGTCAAGGCATCTTTTAATGAGTGTAATCCCATGGTTACTTCAAAGTGTGCCTGTTTATCTTGATATAGGTAATTTTTATAAAGAAGGATTTCTATCTCCGCATGGATCCGTATATAGGGCATATGAAGATGAGATCAGAGTATTTGAAAGAGAAACAATTATAAACCATCTGAGAATGCTGGGTTCCCTTGAGAAGTCTTGGCGAAGCGAAAATGAGATTTTAGACAAAAAGGCGATAGAGATGTATGTCACAATTCATAATAACCTAGGCGCTTTCTTTTCTGATAGGGGTATGGTGGAGGTAGCTATTGAGGAGACTGAAAAAGCATTGAAAGTAGATCCGTTCTGTTTGCTATCATTACGTAACCTGGGAAAATACCATAGGGCTTTGGGGGCGACAGAAAAGACAAAAGAATTACTGAAAAGGATCATAGACTATTATCCGCATAGACCAGAAGGATATTATGATATGGGGAATTTGAGCAATGAAGAGGGAGATATAGATACAGCTATAAAGATGTATAATAGAGTCCTACGTATCAATACAAATTATGTCTCTGTCTACAATAACTTAGCTCTCTGTTACATGAAGAAGAATGCCCCCGATGATGCCGTGACTATTTTAGAACAAGGTTTAAAAGTTGATCCATATAACGAATTTCTACAGCAAAACCTTAAAAAGATAATGGAAGTCAATGAAAATCAAAATTGATAAATCCTGGATTCCGGAAAGAATAATTTGTATCAATTATATCAATTAGTTAGCAAAAAAGTTTATGGGCTACACTAATTTATTATAATCTATTGATATTTTTTAAACAATTTTCAATTTTCTAATTTTGTTAATTTTTATGGCTCATCCGGTTCTTGCTTACTTGATAGCAATAAAAGCCTACGATTAAAGCATTAGCGACCGTTGGCCAGCTAGCCACTGACACATTTTCCCTCTTTGGGAAGCCCTCTCACCCTTTTAGGGAGGGCCTTTCCAAAGAGGGAAAATGTACCACCAAATTGGGATGGTGGAAAACACTTTGGAATTACAAGGCCATAGACAAAAGTACGCAAAAACCGGAAGAACCATTTTTATGAACTGCACTCTATAAGTACTTTATATTGATAATGTTTTTAATTTTACATATCCAGTTGTTTTTATTAACTCTTAGGCTAAGCCCCCGGCTACGCCGAGGATAGTAGAAAAAGATATGCTGTAGTATTTAATAAAAATGCTCCATTTCGTAGAATTGGACGGGGTTTTACACATGGCTGATTCATACGAAAGGAGCTTGAAGTGAAAAAGAGTTTATCACACACAGTTTGGGAATGTAAATACCATATTGTTTGGGTGTCGAACAAGCAGCGGAAAATAGTATAAGGAAAATTGCGAAATGAATTAGGGGCGATTCTACGACGGTTGTGCGAGTACAAAGGGGTAGAGTCGGTTGAGGGAAAATTGTGCATTGACCATATCAACGTATGTTTAGCAATTCCTCCTAAATATTCAGTATCAACCATAGTGGGTACCTCAAGGGTAAAAGTGCAATGATCATGTTTGAAAAGTATAGTCGTCTGAAATGCAATTTTAAGTATCACAGCTTTTTGGTATGTGGTTATTATGTCAGTACAGTTGGGTTGGACAAAGCTAAAATTAGGGTATATATCAATAATCAAGAGATGAGTGAATCTATCGAAGACAAGTATGATGATGATTTGAGTGATCCCTTTTAGGGAGGCCAGTATAAAGTGCTGATTAAAGGGTGTTTTCATCAATAACCTTCCCACGGGTATACCTCTTGAATCTTGGCAGTAGAGTTTTCTATATATTCCCTTAAGGGATGCAAGTAAAAATGCCCTTTTGGGGCTAAGCAAGCCAACGGTTATGCCGGTGGAAATCATTTTTTCTTTATTTTCTGGAATCTGGTATAAATGGAAGATTAAAGGCCTTGTATGTTATTTTTCCTGAGTATAGTTGTCTTGATCATTTCTTCAGGGGTTTATCTCTTTTCTGCATGTCCGACTGTACTTTGGAATGATTCCGGTGAACTCATTACAGCAGTTCATTCTCTGGGTATGGCCCACTCCCCCAGTTTTCCTTTCTATGTTTTACTGGCAAAATGTTTTACGTTTTTACCCTTAGGCGCCATTGCCTTTAAAGTTAACCTCATCTCAGCAATATTTGGTTGGCTCACTATTCTCGTGTTGTTTCATGTTGTTCTTGAAATAGTAAATATCAGCTCAAAAGCTATGAGATTGGAAGAGGTAACAGAATTAAAGACCGAGTCGTTACTACGGATGAATAGCTGGAAATACTACATTCCTGCTATTGCAGCTTCATTTATACTAGCTTTCACACATGCTTTTTGGCTTCAATCTGTCAGAGCGGAGATCTATACTCTCAGTACGTTCTTGGCTTGTTTACTGATATATTTCCTTTTAAAGTCAAGAGCGATGAAATGGAGAGATGGGAGCAAAACAGGGGGGAAAGATTGTATTTTTTATCTCATTGCCCTTATATATGGTTTGGCACTAAGTAATCATTCTTTATTGACAATTTATCTGAGTCCGGCCATTGTTCTCATACTCATTGTGGATCGAGGTTCCTTCCGCATCACTCCCAAATGTTTGGCCATCTCGTTTCTTTTTGTATTATTAGGGCTTTCTTTGTATCTCTATCTTCCAATTCGATCAATCCACAATCCTGTTATGGATTGGAATGATCCGGAGAGTTTCTGGAAGTTTATCAATGCTTTTTCAAGAAAAAGAGAACTAGGGAAATTTTTTGAATATTCCGCGCCTTTAGAAAGAATCGAAGCTTATGTATATATGATGATAAAAGAATTTACTTTCTTTATTTATTGGATTGGAATTGTGGGAATATGGCAACTCTGTAAGAGAAATATGCCATTAGCTGTTTTTACCGCGTTTATATTTATGCTGAACACGTTAGGTACTGTAAGCAGTTCTGCCTTTTCTACTGAAAATCCTGATATTTTAGGTTATTTGACCATATCTTACCTGATATATGCAATCTGGATAGGAGTGGGATTTAAATTTTTAACTGATCTTTTGTCTCTTAAAGGGACAAAAGCATGGAATATGGTAGCAACATTTTTTTTATTAGGGATTCTCATTTCCCCATTGATTGTGTTTTTGAGTCATTTTAGCCAATCTAACAAGAGTAATAACTACTATGCTAGAGACTATGGTACAAATATTATCAGGTCAATAGAAGACAATTCCATCTTCTTGTTAAGAGATGATAACACAAATTTTATTCTTGAGTACCTTATTCATTGTGAAAGATTAAGAGAAGATATCAGACTATTCGATCAGGATGGAAGCTGGAACCGGATATTTATCCTGCAAAAGAGGGAATCATACCCAGAGTTGTCGATCCCTAGTATTGAAAAATTGAGAAGTATTCAAAAGAGGTATAGATGGATGACAACTTCAATAGAAGATTATAGGATCCATCAATTACCTCAATGGGGGTTTAAGGTCTTAGAAAAAATCATATTTGAAAACTTAACAAATTATAGGTTGTATTGGGAATTTGGTGAGTATGATGCGATAGTTGAAGATCGACTTATTCCAAATGGCTTGATATTTAGGATTTCCGAGACAAGAGAAGTAAGTTTAACAGACACCATTTTAAAACAGCACAAAGCATTATGGAACGTAGAAGAGATGATTTTATGGGAAGACAAAGAATTCCTAAAAGATAGAGATGCAACAAAGGCATTTTCCTTTTCCCTTTATTATCTTGGTAATTATTTTAGAAAGAGAGGAATGTTTCTTGAGGCGTCGAATTATTTTGAAAATTCTATACAACTCTCACCCCATAAACCTCAGGCAATAAACAACCTAGGATATTGCTACCTTCAGATGAATAGGTTGGATGAAGCTGAAAAACAGTTCTTGACCATGCTGGAATTATTTGGCTACTATGAGAAAGCACATTTAAATTTGGGAGTTGTTTATGCTAAGAGGGGTGAGTATGCAAAGGCAAAGAGCCAATGGGAACTGGTATTGAAAAGAAATCCTGATTCACCTATTGCCAAGGAGAATCTGGAGAAGTTACTCAATTTATCAAGGAAAGACATGTGATACCACGGAGAATTCCACGATGAGTAGACTTTTATACTCACCTGAAACCAAATAGTGTTTCATTACGTTAAATTGGATTGTAGAGGACTTGATAAAAGCAAGAAAGTAATTTCACATGTTTATATTCCCAATATACATGAGAAAATCGTTATATCTCGTACAAATAGGTGTACTTCTTATTTCTTATGCAATTTTCCTCTTTACTGTTTCTCCAACTGTATACTGGAATGACTCAGGGGAGATTATTACAGCAGTCTATTCACTGGGAATGGCGCATTCACCGAGTTTTCCCATCTACATATTACTTGCAAAGCTTATAACATTCCTGCCCTTCGGGTCCATAGCATTCAAGGTCAATCTCATCTCTGTGATCTTCGGTTGCCTCACCATATTATTTCTATTTAAAATAATATATTTTATTCTTGGTATGAGTAGAATAACTATTCGATCTCAGGAAGAGAAAGGAGAACTTGAATCTTCCTTTTCTGATAATTTTTTGAGATGTGTCTTTCCTGCAATTACAGCTTCATGTATGCTTGCCTTCACACATGCTTTCTGGATCCAATCAGTAAGAGCTGAAGTGTATACTCTCAACATTTTCCTGGCTGCTTTGATTATCCATTTTCTTCTTAGGTGGAATCAAGACCGAGAAGGAGAGGAGAAGAATAGCGGAAAAGGAGAGGTGTTTTTATTGTATCTGGTTTCTTTTGTCATTGGTTTGAGTGTTTGTAACCATTCCTTGTTGACAATCTATTTGGCGCCTGGAATTTTGTTTATTATAATTAAAAATCATCTCAATTGTATCCTTACTCCGAGAGTGATTGTTGTTTCCTCTTTTTTTTTATTACTCGGACTTTCATTGTATCTTTACCTTCCCATTCGCTCGATAAATAATCCGATCATGGATTGGAACAATCCAGAGACAATGGAGCGGTTTTTAAATGCCTTTTCCAGAAAAAGGGAACTTGACAAATTTTTTACTCACTCTAATCCATTGGAAAGGCTTCAAGTCTATGCCTTTATGATGATAAAGCAGTTCACTTTTTTCTTTTATTGGGTTGGGATTGTCGGTATATGGCGATTATTCAAAAAAGGACTGTCAATTGCCATCTTAACAACACTGGTATTTCTGTTCAACATGCTCGGTACGGTAAGCAGTTCGAACCTATCCACACAAAATCCTGATATCCTCGGCTATTTGACTATATCCTATTTTATCTATACAATCTGGGTAGGAGTAGGCTTGAAATTTCTGATTGACCTTTTACTTTTTAGAACCAAAACCTATTCACACAAGAAACCTCATGGATTGTATTTACGTGCAAGGCAAGGAAAGACACGGCTGAGATTACCTTTTCGTTTTACTCCTAAAAATGACATGATTACTACATGGGATAAAAAGAGGCGTATGCGGGTTTGTGTGTCTATTTTTGTGCAAACGCTTATAATCCTCTCGCCACTCGTTTTGTTTTTTGTTCATTTTGATCATTCCAATAAAAGCAATCATTATTTTGCCAGGGACTTTGGGATGCGCATTATGAAGTCAATAGAAGACAATTCCATCTTGTTTCTCAAACATGATAATGTCGCTTTCTCTACTATATATCTGATTAATTGTGAGCGTTACAGGGAAGATATAAGGTTATTCGATCAAAATGGATGGAGGGACCCTATGTTAATAGAACCAAAGAGGGCACTTTACACTGGGTTATGGATGCCCGGCATTAAACAACTGAGAAATATCCAAAAACAATATGTGCCCGCAACTATCTTTAGTGATGTAGATAAGTCGGGAACATCAAGGCCTCTCGGGTCATTAAAGATCATGGAATATTTGGTATTTAAAAATATTTTGAATTGTAATATTTATTGGGAATCTGGAGAGTATGATTCAATAGTTGATGATTATGTGGTGCCGAACGGTCTGATTTTTAGGGTTTCTGAGAGTGAGGATACAGAATTGACAGCGGCTATGTTGAAGAAACATTATCAATTTTGTGGACTGAATGATACCTCACTTCTGTCGGATAAGAGATTTCTGTCTGATGGTAATGCGACGAAAGCATACGCTATTTTTTGGGAGCGTGTAGGGAATTTCTTCAGGAAGAGGTCTATGTTCCAAAACGCAGTAAATCATTTGGAATATTCTAAAATACTATTCCCCAATAAACCTGATATCATCAATAACCTGGGCTTTTGCTACCTCCAGATGGGACGACTTGATGAGGCTGAAAGAGAGTTCTTGACTGTTCTGAAGCTATTTGGCTATTATGCTGAAGCGCATGTGAATTTAGGAGTCGTATATGCCAGAAAAGGAGATTATCAAAAGGCAAAGAGGGAATGGGAAATGGTATTGGAGAGGAATCCGGAGTCTGCTATTGCAAAGGAGAATCTGAAGAAGTTAAGAGTGAAGAGTGAAAAGTTAAGAGTTAAGAGTCAATGATGAAAGATAATAAGACTGGTAGAGTTGAGCACAATCTTGCTTATTCGTTACATTTTATTAAGGTTTAGTGTGAATTTGAAAAGGTATGTAAGATTACATCAGAGAAAGCCGAAAGAAACTCTTATTATTCACTCTTCACTTTTTAATTTTTCACTATCACAAGGAATAGACCATGAAACGTAACGTCATAAGAATCTTAATTCTTTTCACTGTTATCCTCATCTTATTTGTTTCAGTGTTGGCTCTTCAAATAACCATCGACAAAACCCCTGAAAAGAGAGAATCTCCAGAATCTCTTCTGTATCTCCCATCCGGGCCGTATATTAAAACGGCAGTTCTGGGATATGATGAGCTGGCAGCGGATATTCTGTGGATAAAGGCGGTCCTGTATTTTGGGAAGCATGTTCGCACAGATAGGGATTTCAAATGGCTTTATAATATGCTGGATATCGTTACTACTCTCGATCCTCAATATGAAATAGCCTATTATTTCGGCGGTATAGTTCTTGCATGGGAAGTAGATAATATTGAACTGAGTAACAAGATATTGAAAAAAGGGATGGAAAACATCCCTCATTACTGGTTTTTCCCCTTTCATATCGGCTTCAATTACTTCTTTTCCCAGGATCAACCTGAAATTGGAGCCCGATACCTTGCTATAGCATCAAAACTTCCAAATTGTCCTGCGTATCTCTCATCTCTGGTGGGAAAACTGTATGCGGGAAGTGGTAAGCAAGAGATCGCATTACAGTTTCTTGTGGAAGGCTATGCAGAGGCAAAAAGAGAAAGTATAAAGAAGATCTATTTCAAACAGTTGAAAGAGGTGCTTGGGGAACGGGAATATCGTATGTTAATGGAAAAAGTTGAAAGATTCAAAGAACAATATGGATCTTACCCGCCTGATATTAAGGGATATCTGACAGAGGATACCTTGAGAAGAATCAGATGAGGATGTTAATGTCTCGAGCCTCAAGGTTTCAGTGTTCAGGTTTCAGATTTTGGGTGAATGGTGTGACAATAAAAAAATATATGGACGTGGAGGACCTTGAGGTTTATAAAAAGTTATGCCGCTTGCATATTGAAGTCTGTGACTTGACGAAAGAGTGGCCCCAGGAAGAGAAGTATGAGTTGGGAAGCCAGGCAAGGCGTTCCTCGAATAGTGCACCTGCACAGCTTGCGGAAAAAAATGATGATCGGCATATCCGCAATAAGATCGAAGGTGTGAATCATAGCAGGGGTGAAGCGGGTGAAACAATCCACCACATTTTCATAGCGAAACTCAAAGGATACATCACAGAAAGCATATATCATGAATTCAGAGGTCGTTATAAAGAGTGCATTCGAATACTGAATGGATTGGAAAGAACATTGGAGCGGAAAGTTCCAGAGCGAGAGAGGCGGTGGCAGGTAACCGAAGGTTCAAAATTGTACTCCGTAAATCACAGAAATGATGGATGGCCTATTCCTGACGATACATAAAACTGAAACCTGACACCTGAAACCAGAAACCAAAAACTACCAGTATAGAAGTTTTAAACATTCCCATGAAGATCGCTACAATTGTTGGGGCTCGTCCCCAATTCATAAAGATTTCTTCCGTCTCTCCTTTACTGAGAAATGATCACAACGAAATTCTTATTCATACAGGTCAGCATTACGATTATGAAATGTCCAAATTGTTCTTTGATGAACTCCATATACCGGCACCGGAATTCAATCTTGGAGTGGGCTCAGGAAATCAAGGAGAGCAGACCGGTAAGATGATGATATCCATCGAGGAAGTCCTTCTCAAGGAGATGCCTGATCTGGTTTTGGTTTACGGAGACACGAATTCAACGCTGGCAGGCGCTTTATGCGCATCAAAACTCCATATCCCTTTGGGGCATATAGAAGCAGGGTTGCGATCATTTGACAAGAAAATGCCGGAGGAGATTAATAGAATTCTAACGGATCACTCTTCTGATCTATTATTTTGCCCAACACAAAAAGCTATTGGCAATCTTTGCAGGGAGGGGATGAATCAAAGGAGTTATTTGGTTGGAGACGTCATGTATGACGCAGCTCTCCGTATCGTGCAAATAGCCGAAGGGTCATCTCGAATATTAGAAACACTCCGGTTGAAACCAAAAGAATATATTCTTGCCACGGTCCATCGCGCTGAAAATACAGACAATAAATCATGCTTGAATAATATCGTAGAGGCCTTTCTTCAGATTGAAGAAAAAGTTGTGCTGCCCCTTCATCCTCGAACAAAAAAATATCTGGATTTATATGGCCTGTATGAAAGGATTTTGAAAAATAAACACATCTTAATAGTGGATCCTGTTGGTTATTGTGACATACTCTTGCTGGAGAAGAATGCCAAAAAGATCTTGACCGATTCAGGCGGAGTGCAAAAGGAGGCCTATTTTTTTAGGGTCCCGTGCATAACGTTGAGGGAGAACACAGAGTGGGTTGAGACGGTTGACGCAAGCTGGAATGTTCTTGTTGGAAATGATATTGGCAAGATATTAGATGCAAGCCGAAATTTCGAACCCGACGGATACAATGAGACATTATATGGTGATGGTAAGGCAGGTGAAAAGATCTGTAGAATTTTAGATGGATACTTTTAACTGTTCACTTAGGCACAGAGGGGCAAAGGCACGGGGGCACAAAGAAATTATAAGCTGCCTTTAGCATGTATGAACAAGGTCATAGTATTCATGGGAAGGATAGGAAAATGCTGGACGTATCACAAAAAAGCCGATGGGTAAGGACAAAGAAAATTGACGCTCAAAAGCAATCCAAAGCCTCAAGGGGGGGATCGGATGTGGATTTGACTGTTGTTATCCCTATGTATAATGAAGAAGAGAATGTCAGATCCACGATTGAGAGTATTGAAGAAGAGTTATCTTCGGTAAGTTATAGCTGGGAGATTTTGATCGTTGATGATGGAAGCAGAGACAATACATATGACATAGCAAAAGATATTGCAGAATCAGATAAGAATGTTCGAGTCATATCGTATCCTTCTAATGCTGGCAGGGGGAAGGCAATGAGGACTGGTTTTGCAAATGCGCAGGGAAGGTTCGTTGTAACAACTGATGCTGATCTGAGTTATGATGCCAGATATATAAAGGACTTAGCCGATGAGATAATGCAAAATGAAGACATAGATATCGTTATTGGGTCACCATACATTTCCGGTGGTGGTGCGGAAAGTGTCCCCTTTTTCAGATTGTTGATCAGCAAGCTGGGAAACAAGATAGTAGGATATTCTTTAGGAAACAGGCTCAACACAGTAACAGGCATTTTAAGAATTTACAAAAGGTCAGTTCTTGATTCTTTGGAACTTGAATCCGATGGAAAGGAAATTCACCTGGAGATATTAACAAAAGCCACCGCTGTGGGATATAAGGTAAAGGAGGTTCCCGCGGTATTGAAAGGGAGAAAAAAAGGAAAATCAAAGTTTAAGTTGAGGGCAACAGTTATCTCCCATATGACGTTTTCTCTTTATGAAAGACCGGCCATGTTGTTCGGTTTTTTTGGGTTTTTGTTGATCATCGCAGGGCTTATTTTTGGTAGCTATATTTCCGTACTTCGATTTCTGGGCACACTCAATCCTGGTCGACCTTTGCTATATCTTACAATACTTTCAATCGTTGTAGGTATTCAGATGCTCTCCTTCGGATTTCTGGCAAATCAATTGGTATATTTGAAGAAGAATATTTTTATCATTCAGCGGGAAAATAAGCAACTGGAACAGAGATTGAAAGAAAGGGAAACACAAATGGAATAGTTTAGAGGGAGGTGTGGGAAGGGTGAACTTGTATTCAAAAGATCTTGGAACTTCCGATATATACTAAAAAATACGAAATACGAATATCGAAATCCGAAACAAGCACAAAGGACCAAAACACTAAACTCAAAACAATATGATTTAGAAGATCGAACTCTTGAAGTCGCAAGAAATGTGAGACTTTTTATAAAAGGATTACCTCGAACAATAAGCAATATAGAAGATGGAAAACAAGTGATCCGCTCTTCCGGTTCTGTTGGCAGTAATTACATTGAAGCCAATGAAGCACTAAGTAAGAAGGACTTCATCGTGAAAATCAAGATTTGTCGCAAAGAAGCCAAAGAAAGTCGATATTGGCTGAGATTGATGGATACACAAATGAACCGAAACACGAAAGTACTCGAAAAGATTTAATACAAGAGTCCACAGAATTCATGAACATTTTTGGAGCTATCTTAAACCTAAATTGAGCGATTTTTTCCTACTGCGAGGCTGTATCTTACTGAATATGAAGCAAAAAACGTTTCGAATCGAACTCACTGAAGGGGTGGCTTCACTTTCGTCCACTTCGAATCATTTTTTACTCCATATTCAGCAACCTACAACCTCTCGTGACGGAAAGAATCGCTCAATTTAGGTTAAACAAAAGTCAGTGAAGTTTTGAACATTTTGATTTATAATTTGTTTCGTGTTTCGATATTCGGATTTCGTATTTTACACAAAAGTTTACATAAACAGCACAAAAACTTGTTCACCTGAATTATTCACTAAGTACTAAGAATCATAACCGAAAAAAGGATTCTCATGACGAATAAGTTTTCAACCGAAGAGTATCAAATACACGGTGACATTTTTCAGAAACAGTATCTCGCTGCAGATAATGTGGTTCGATATTACAAAAATCAGGCTGAATTGACTCTTGAAGAGTGGAACAGAGAGATAAACCTGTTTCAATCAATGTCCGTGCTTGAAAATCATCCGAATTTTCTCATCAGATTCAAGGAGAATCATCGCAGGAATTCGTTTCTCAAATTGGTTGATCCAACGTCGAATGATATAATAGCGGATGTTGGATGTGAAACCGGTTACCTTTCAGAAAAATTGGTGAAAGAGTGCAAAAAACTCTACTGTATTGATATAGATGAGAACTTACTCTCTCTTGCAAGAGAGAGGATAGGGGCGAATAGAGCTGAGTTTATTCAGTCCGATATTCAAGAGATTCAATTGGAAGACAACTCAGTAGACATAGCTATAGGGGCAGAGATATTAGAACACCTTCCTGATCCCACGATAGGGTTAAAGGAACTAATGAGAATAACGAGACCAAACGGTAAAGTATTAATAAGTGTTCCCAACGAACCTTTCATATTATTTATTAAGAAGGTGCTTCGGACATTTGGTATGAGTTTTTTATTGAGAGGTTTGAGCCCAAAACTTGCTATCGGACATGTTCATATTTTCAAGAGAAAAAAAGCCAGAGAGATGTGCCGTGGATTGGCCAGGATTGAAAAACTTTATTATAATCCTCCATTTTATCTCAATATATTTGCGCAGTTGAGAGTGAAGAGTGAATAGTTAATGGTGAAGGTCTCGTGAAAATGAAGAAGGGAACTTGCATTCAAATTGCCGTATCGGTCCTGATCTTAATAATTCTATTTAAGTTTGTCGATTTTAGTCTGTTCTTCAACAGCCTGGGAGCTGTGAATGTATACCCGCTTTTGGCTGCCTTCACACTTCTTCCCGTTTCCCTGCTCATCAGGAGTCTTCGCTGGAGACTGATTCTCAACAAAGACGGACTGAGGGTGACTTTGAAGGACCTGTTTCTTCTGATGAATGTGGGGATCGCCCTGGACGTTGTCGTGCCCGGCGGATATGGCGATATACTGAAATCGTATTATGGATATAAGAGGTTGGGGATAAAGGAGGAGATGTTATCCTCAAGCATTATAGACAAATGTGTGGCTCTGCTTGCAGTATTGCTTCTGGGTGTCTTCTCCACATTTTTATATAGACTCTATCCTTATATGATCGGATGTGGGATCGGTATTGTCATATTATCAGTATTGGTTTTCCTTCCTGGTTTTCTTCAAAAAAAATGGACAAGAAAGTTGTCGTTCACAATAAGGGAAAGAACATTCGACATAGAAAGGCTCGTGAATGCATTGAACCTGCCTTTGAGACTCAAAGTGATAACCTTAATGATAT
>JAXHSZ010000323.1:0-2190 GCA_034190725.1 Thermodesulfobacteriota bacterium | reverse complement strand
AAATACCATATCAGATGTTTGCAACGGCATAACAGCAGAAAGTAGTCTTCCCGCATGTGACCCCCTATTACACGGTTTAGATAAAGTGGTCACCGTACTTGAAGCATATCTCAACACAAGAAAGTGAACTTTCCATGGAAGAAGATAAAGAACTGATGCATAACAATCATAACAATCTGTCAGATGATCCGCTGGAAATTTTAAAAGTAATTGACAGACTGGAAGTGGGTCCAATACGCATTGAACCTCGTCGTTTGATAACGCCTTATACATTAACCCAAGGCGAGAGAACGGATTCTGTGAATTTGATCTTTCGTTATCAGGAGGATGTCTTCTCGCTCAACGATCCCAAGTCGCATAATCTGGCATCGATGATGTCCGTCCAAGTGGCGATAAACTACGGGCTCTTTTGCAATGAAATTGTCTTTCATGGTTCTTTTGACGCTCCTGACAGACATTTCATACATGATATGGCTTCCAATACGGCGCGGGAAATATTTGTAAAAAAAATATGTGTGCAGAACCCCTTTCTGCGTGGTCCCGTTACAGAACTTATCCCTGTTAAGCTGGACACTTATCTCCAGTCCGAACTGATCTTTTCAGAAGCACTGCACCTCCCGGATAAAACGGACGCCCCGGACATGGATATTACACAACATGCCGTCCTTTCCAGTGGAGGCAAAGAGAGCCTTTTGAGCTTCGGCCTTGTCCGTGAAATAGGGGTGGACGCACACCCTATATTCATCAATGAGTCGGGGCGACACTGGTTCACGGCGTTGAACGCCTACAGGTATTTCTCAGACACCATTCCCAATACAAGCAGGGTCTGGACCAATGCGGACAGAGTTTTCAACTGGATTTTAAAGCGTCTCCCCTTTATTCGCCGGGATTTTTCAAGGATTCGATCGGATGAATACCCGATTCGTTTATGGACCGTTGCAGTTCTTATCTTCGGTGCACTTCCCATTTTACGAAAGAGAAAGACAGGCCGTCTGATCGTCGGGGATGAATTTGACACCACCCGGAGATCTACATATAAAGGGATCAGCCATTATGACGGACTGTATGATCAGAGTCGTTACTTTGACGATGCTATCACACGATACTTTTACTCGAAAGGATGGAATATAAGTCAATTTTCCATTCTGAGACCCCTTTCGGAACTTTTGATTGAAAAGATCCTCACAACCCGCTATCCGGAACTGCAGCGTCATCAGGTATCCTGTCATGCAGCCCACAAACAAGACGAGCGTGTCCTTCCCTGTGGACGTTGTGAAAAATGCAGGCGTATCGTGGGTATCCTTTCGGCTATAGGCGCGGATCCGGTCCGGTGCGGCTATACGCAAACGCAAATCGATTCTTGCCTGAAAACCCTTTCGGAGAAAGGGATCCATCTCATGCGCGATGATGTCCAACAGATTGGATTTCTCCTTCAACAAAATCATCTCTTGAAAGGTTCGGCTATCGGATCGGTGCGGGCACAAGAAAGATCTCATGTTATGAAGCTTCGCTTTGATCCTGAGAGAGCTCCCATGGAAGGTATCCCACAAGATATACGCGAGCCCCTTTACCGTATCTATCTAGATCATTCGGAGGGAGTCGTCGCGAGAAACGGTCGCATGTGGGTTGACATCGATCTCTTTGATGAGCCTGCAATGAAAAGGCCGTATCCTTTTGAAAAACCCCTGTCCGACTCATTGTCCTTGCAAACATCGGGGACAAAAGATCGGATGAAGAGAAATACTTCATTTGTTCTGGGAGAGATGACCTGGCCTGAAGCGAAAAAGCTTTTTCAAAAGGTAGATGTAGCCCTTTTACCGGTGGGGTCCATTGAACAGCATGGCCCCCATCTTCCTCTGGACACTGATGCTTTCGATGCCCAATATCTCGCTCATCGGGTAGCTGAAGCCTGTTCTGATCCCAAACCCATGGTACTTCCTCCGATCCTGTATGGGGTGTCGTATCACCATGAGGATTTCCATGGGACAATCGGTATAAGTCCCGAAACATTATCCCAGCTTGCCTATGAAATAGGTATGAGTTCAGCCGGCCACGGAATCACCAAACTGGTGATTATCAACGGCCATGGAGGCAACAGCCCCGCCCTTCATTTGGCCGCACAGATGATCAACCGCGATGCGCACATCTTCACCTGTGTCGACACTGGTGAGACAAGTGACCATGACATCT
>JAXHSZ010000322.1:0-5241 GCA_034190725.1 Thermodesulfobacteriota bacterium | reverse complement strand
AAAGGAAATACTGAAGGAGTATACCGTTGTCATTAAAAAGACGGAAAAAGAAATGAAAGAAGATGTTGAGAAGATAGAATACCTTTTCTCCAAAGCTACCGATCAGTTAAAGAAGCTCCTCCCTGAGTATTCACGAAACGGCCTGCTCATAATACATCTACTGGATAATGAAGATTCCGTCAATCGAGTATTCGGTGAAAGCGTTCTAGAACAGACCTTTGGCTCCATGTATCACAGGGGGTATGAAGAAGCATTGAGTGTTGCGGGCGAGACTCTCCTTGAGGGCGGCTGGTATGAAAGAGCGATTGTATTCTTTGAGAAGGCTCTCAAAGAGAACCCCAACAACACGAAATCGCGAGAAAAACTCAAAATAGCCAGTAAAAAATTGAAAAAATTGCTGCGCTAATAACTTATCATGCCCTTTTTCATTAAAATCATTAAAAGAAAGGAATATTATGAAAAAACCTATGGTTAGTATTGTCATGGGCAGTGATTCCGATCTGCCCGTAATGGAAGAAGCAATAAAAATACTCAAGAACATGGAAATAGGCTATGAAATAATAGTTTCTTCCGCCCATCGTTCTCCCGAAAGAACACGGAAATTCGTCATATCTGCGGAAGAAAAAGGAATTCACGTAATCATAGCAGGGGCTGGTGCCGCTGCTCACCTGGCGGGATTTATCGCCTCAGAGACTGTGTTACCCGTAATAGGTGTCCCCATCGACTCATCCTCTTTAAAGGGGATTGACGCACTCCTTTCTACAGCTCAGATGCCGGGAGGCATACCCGTTGCAACCATGGCGATTGGAAAGGCGGGGGCGAAGAACGCAGCAATTTTTGCTGCTCAGATTATTAGTTTGAATCACCCTGAAACAAGAGAGAAATTGCTTTTATACAAGAAAAATCTTGCCATACAAGTGGAAGAGAAATCAAAAAGCATCGAAGAAAAACTCAATACCATTATTATGTAAAAGCATACATGTTGCAGGCTGGAATACAGATTCATTCAAAGACACAAAACCGAAGAGTTCGTAGCGTCTATTTCTGTAGAGGCCAAAGACCTCTTTCTTCCAACACCGTCTTCAACGTTTTCAAAGCGGCGTTTGTTGCAGGCATCCCTCCATAAACAAATGTCTGAAAGATCACCTCTGCTATTTCTTCAGGCGAACACCCCACATTGAGAGCAATCTGAATGTGTAATTTGAGTTCATCTATGCGGGATAGTACAGTAAGAGAAGCAATGGTTATTAATTGTCTTATTGTATGCGGAATCTTCTCTCGGGCATATATCTGGCCTGTGATAAAAAGGGAAAGGTCTTTTGCCAGATCCTTGTCAAAAGCCCTCCAA
Source organism: Thermodesulfobacteriota bacterium (assembly GCA_034190725.1). Lineage (GTDB taxonomy): Bacteria > Desulfobacterota > UBA8473 > UBA8473 > UBA8473 > JAXHSZ01. Next base: position 3,893 of record JAXHSZ010000322.1, on the reverse strand, counting down.
AGATCATAGGGCTTTTCATCTTTAATGTCTTTCATATATAACTCTGCTGTTTTTTTCGTCTTAGCAAGCACATCATCGTTCAAAATCTGCATCTCCTTTCAGCTTCTATTTCTTGCAGTAACGACTGCGTTCCTCCCATCTGCAATAAACGTTTTTTACCTTATGTCCTCCCTTGGGAGAGTCAAGGAAACAACTTTCCCCCTTTCTCCCAGATCATGCACGGCATCTCCATTAAAATAGATATTGATACCCCCTGCATTTCCTATGAGGAGATCAAACATATGCGTTGCTTTCCATGTAATGCTATCTCCTGACTTCAAAGTAACCTCAAATGATGGCTTATCATCTATCCTCACTCTTATCCATGTCATCTCTGACGCCTCTACTCTCAGGGTCTTCTCTTCTTCTCCTTGATATTCAACCTCATTTGCTTCTTTCACAGCAGATAATTCACTGTCAGCAACTAGTGGTTCTTGTACCGATGCCTCGTTCTCGTTTGTCTGTATAAGCTCCTCGTCTGTCATATTCTTTTCCGTTGTTACCGGCTCCTTGACACTCTCTTCGGATGAGAACGTTGCCTCAATAGGTTCTTCCTCATGTGAAATGGTCTCTGATGTACTTTCTGAAACAACCTCGGCCGATGTCTCTACTTCATCCTTCTGCATCTGTCTTGAAAAAATCATAAAACAAACAAAAAAGATCAGCAAAACTCCCGCAGTTATGAACGAGTTCCTCCAGACATTATTTTTTTTCTTCACAGGTTCTTCTATTTGCTCAGGTCTATTTAAACTTGTTAAAAAATTCTGGTATCGATGAATGACCTCCGTTGCATTCAATCCAACATGTTTTGAATAAGCCTGTAAAAAACCCTTTACAAATACCTCCGCAGGCAGTCTGTCTATATCATCATTTTCTATGGCTTCAAGAAAGACTTTTCTTATTTTCGTAGATGTGGAAATCTCCTCAAGTGAGATAGATTTTGACTCCCTCTCTTTTCTCAGGTATTCTCCAAAAGATTCCATTGCTCACCTTTTATGTATAAAAAGGAAATCTTCTTTTAGTAATCTGAATCTTTTCAACACGTTCACTAAAACCATTTACATCCCTCTTTAAGGGGCTGCTTTTCTTCATAAGGGTTCCTATAATCTGAAATTTTGACCTGTGGTTTCAGTTGCTTTTGTTTTCAGCACCAGCAAACTCTAAACCTGTTACCCATACAGATCAAAAAATTTCATTTCAACATAACATATTGGAATGTTTTTTGCAAATAATACAATCCAAGCTCTCAGAATTCGTCTTTCAGACCTTGTAAAATTTATCTCTTGATATACAATATATCGTCTGTTATATTCTGAACCAAACACATTATCAGTCTCTGATTTCTCTTCTTCATAAAAACAGAAAGGAGAACGTCATGTTCCTTGACTCCATCTTGGGTCTCTTTTCCAATGACCTTGCCATTGATCTTGGCACGGCAAATACTCTTGTCTATGTCAAAGGGAGGGGTATCGTCCTGAGTGAACCGTCGGTAGTTGCCGTACGAAATATTCCTTCGTCAGGCGTCAAAAATGTTCTTTCTGTAGGTTCTGATGCAAAAAAAATGTTAGGAAGAACTCCTGGCAGTATCGTTGCCATCCGCCCAATGAAGGATGGCGTCATTGCTGACTTCGAAGTCACTGAAGCCATGCTCCGATACTTTATAACAAAGATTCATAATCGTCGTGCTCTTGTGAGACCAAGGATCATCATCTGTGTTCCATCGGGTATCACCCAAGTGGAGAAGCGAGCCGTTAAAGAGACTGCAGAATCTGCCGGTGCTCGAGAAGTGTACCTTATTGAAGAACCAATGGCCGCAGCAATCGGAGCAGGTCTGCCTGTAAGCGAGGCTACAGGGAACATGGTGGTTGATATAGGTGGAGGAACAACGGAAGTGGCGGTAATATCCCTGTCAGGGATCGTCTACAGTCAATCTGTGCGTGTGGCTGGAGATAAAATGGATGATGCCATTGTTCAACATATTAAAAGAAAGTATAATCTTCTCATTGGTGAAAGAACCGCCGAGTTGATCAAAATAAACATAGGTACAGCCTATCCTGACAATGAAATAAAGACAATGGAAATAAAAGGAAGAGACCTTGTGGGGGGTATTCCCAAGATACTGGAGATCGATTCCGAAGAAATAAGACACTCTCTGGCAGAACCAATCAATACAATAGTAGAGGCTGTCCGAATAGCCCTGGAAAGGACACCGCCTGAACTTGCAGCCGATATTGTAGACAAGGGTATCGTTCTCGTTGGTGGAGGTGGCCTTCTTAAAAACCTGGACCTTCTCCTCAAAGAAGAAACCGGTCTCCCAATAACTCTCACCGACGATCCTCTCTCTGCCGTAGTTTTAGGAGCAGGAAAGGCACTTGATGAGCTTTCCCTATTAAGAGAAGTGATGATACGTTCATAGTACAGCATAATTTAAAGTTTTTCTCTTGATTATTACAGTTTAAATTATTAATAAATTGAAAGAGTTTGGATGCTTTCTCCCTCTAGAAACCTCCGGCTTACTATTACTGCCGCCTGTCTGGCGATAATAGCTATTCTGGTGATCTCTCTCAATGCTAAAGAGAAGGATGACCCGTTCTTTTTTGAAACATATATACATGAAATCTTCTCACCCTTTCAAAGAGTAATCCAATTTACAAAGAACGGTTTCGTTCACATTTGGTCCAGCTATATCTTCCTTGTGAATTTGAATAAAGAAAATGAACAACAGAAACAGACCATAAAGGAACTCAAAGAAAACAATCTTCAACTGAGAGAGTCACATATCACAAATATACGTTTAAGAAAACTCCTCCATTTCAAGGAGAAATTCAAAAACCCTATGGTACCTGCGGAAGTGGTTGGGTGGGATCCTTCCTCTTGGTTCAATACAATTCTTATCGACAAAGGAAGAAAGGACGGCATAGAGAAAAATATGCCTGTTGTTGTTTCAGAGGGGATAGTAGGGCGAATTATGGAATTATCGAGATCAACTTCGAAGGTGTTGCTTGCAATCGATCACAGAAGTGCCATAGACGCAATTGTACATAGATCGAGGGCAAAGGGGATTTTAGTAGGAATGGTTGATCAAAAATGTCAATTAAAGTACGTTATCCGAGCCGATGATGTTCGAGTTGGAGATGAGATCGTATCGTCCGGTCTGGGAGGAATCTTTCCCAAAGGCCTTCTCCTTGGGACAGTGTCTAAAATAAAAAAAGACAAAATTGGTATGTTTCAACATGTTGAAGTAACCCCAACTGTAAACTTTACCAAACTGGAAGAGGTCTTTTTAATTATTCATGAAAAACCGTATCGATTTTCTGAATAAAGGTTAAAAGTGCGCTTTTTTGTAGTCTTCTTGTTTTTCGGTTTTTTCCTTTTATGTTTACAAACAACCGTCTTGAATTATATTCCCGGTTTACCTATAAAACCTGACATTACTCTCATCATGGTCTGTTATCTTGGAATATTCAAAGGACCATTAATAAGCCTTTTTCTTGCCTTTTTTATTGGATACATTTTGGATACTCTTTCCGGAAGCGTATTGGGTTTGTACTCTTTTTTACGAATTGTAACTCTTTTTTTAACTCAACTCGCTTCTGAGAGCCTCTATCTGAAAAACCTTATCTCTCAGGTAACCATCATCACCGCCTTGAGCATTATCGATGGTTTCCTTTTACTCTTTTTGATGTATATTTTTGTGTCTATAGACAGTCTATGGCCTTTTGTTCTAAAATACCTTCCTCTCCAATCAATCATTACAGGTATAATAGGCCCATTTATTTTCTTTGCTCTCAATAAGACAGCAGTCTATTTTGAAACACATTAATTTCTCGTTTTTCAATAAATAATATATTTTT
>JAXHSZ010000321.1:0-7996 GCA_034190725.1 Thermodesulfobacteriota bacterium | reverse complement strand
GCTACGTGCCCTTACATCTGAGTCTGACGCAGAGATTGCGGAAAATAGCCATTCATGGATGGACACTGTCTAGAAAAAATAATTCATATTGCTGAAGTGATGCGGAAGTTTTTGACTTTTGTAAGTGACTTTAGTTACAATAGAAAGAATGCTCAACAATGGAATGTTTTGGAAAAATGAATCATAAAGATTATTATTTGCTATTGGGTGTAAACGAAGAGGCCTCTGAGGAGGAGATAAAGAAAGCGTACAGAAGGCTTGCCTTGAAATATCACCCAGACAGAAACCCTGGAGATAAATCTGCAGAAGAGAGGTTTAAGGAGATCAGTGAAGCGTATGGTGTATTGATCGACAGCGAAAAGAAAAAGCAATACGACAGGTATCGTCGCACAGGTGAAAGAGATGGATTTGCAGGGAGAGGCTTTGACTACACCCAAGAGGATATTTTCAGGGATGCATTCAGAAATCCTGATGCTGGAGATGTCTTTAGGGACTTGAGCAGGGAGTTTGAGAGATTTGGTTTCAGATTCGATGAGAATTTCTTCAAAGATATTTTCTTTGGAAAGAGAGGTTTTTTCATCGGAGGAGTGTTCTTTGGTGGTCCCATGCGAGGTGGCAGGATCTTCAAGTCCTATCGTTCCTTTGATGATCAGCTTCGAAACAAAGATACTCGGGTGTGGAGTGGATTAGACAAAGGGGGAGTCGATCGTACTGGAAAATTTCAGTCAAGAGAAGGGTTGTTGCGTAAAACTGGTCGCAAAATAAGCAGATATGTTTTTGACAAGTTGATAATCGGTGAGAATTCCCGTAGCATACCCAAATCCATTCATAAAAGAAGAAACATTCATCACAGTCTGTCGATAACACCTGAAGAAGCCGCTTCTGGCACAAATGTGAATATCTCCTACAAGAAAGGAAGAGACACAGAGAAGCTCTCTGTAAAAATCCCTCGAGGTATTCGATCAGGGACCCGGTTGAGGCTCAAAGGGAAAGGAATACAGGGTATGGAAGGGGATACACCTGGTGACCTCTTTTTACGAATCAACGTGAAGGGAGACGAGAAGCAAAAAGACTATAGATGAAGATTACGTCAGAGAAACTGTTTGTAAGACAAGTGGAGGTAGGAAAGCTAGCTGTCTTCAGTTATGTTGTTGCTGATAGAGAAAGCAGGGAAGGGCTTATAATTGATCCCGGAGGCAGTCCGGGGAAGATTTTAAATGTTGTAGATGAAGATGGGATCAAGATACGGTATATTGTCAATACTCACTCACATAATGATCACATTGCCTTTAATGCGGAAACTTTAAGCAAGACAGGAGCGCAGCTCATTATACATGAACTGGAAGCAAAGTCCTTGACAAGAATATATAAAGGAATTTTCAACCGCATGCTGGGAGGAAGACCTTCACCGGAACCGGACGTATTGGTAAAGGACGGTGATTCCATAAGAATAGGTGGTTCTTCATTAGAAGTCATCCATACGCCCGGACACTCTAAAGGTGGCATATGCCTTTACAGTGATGACAACCTCTTCACAGGAGATACCCTGTTTGTGGGAGGGATAGGGAGGACGGACCTCCCTGGTGGGTCTCTGAAAGTTCTTCTTCATTCAATTGAAAAAAGGCTTTTGGCACTCCCAGACGAAACAATAGTTTGGCCAGGGCATAACTATGGAACGACCCCTTACTCCACAGTCATGCATGAAAGGTTTTATAATCCGTTTCTTTTATCATAAGGAACTTCAAAGCAATTCACGTTTTCAGAGTAGTCCTCTGACACCAGAGCCTCATGAACGGATTAAAACATCTCATAATGTTCATGTTCTTTAGAAGCACTATTGTTGTACCCTCCCAAAAAATCCTGGAGTTCGCTGACCCTTGCACAGTTTGGTATTTCGTGAAGGTGCCACTGCATCTGCTTATCTCTATTTCGTTCATCTATAAATACGTTTCTCTTTTCTCCTATGCCAAGAGAAAGGAAATAGAAAGACTCTCAACCTCACTTTTTTGAATCCTCAGGTTTCATGGACTATTTATTTTGAGGGAGGTCCTTTTGGCACTTCATCTTTGGTTATGAAACCATCTTTATTCTTGTCAAACTTCATGAATACTTTCTCCGGTCCTGCAAACTCCTGTTTCGATACTTTTCCGTCGCCGTTCTTGTCGAAATCTTGAATAAACCCCTTCCTGGATTTTTTCTCCTTGGGCGGTTTCCCCTCTCCCTTACGTCCTTTTGGCGCCTCATCTTTCGTTATGAAACCATCTTTATTCTTGTCAAACTCCATGAATACTTTCTCCGGTCCTGTAAACTCCTGTTTCGATACTTTTCCGTCACCGTCCTTGTCGAAATCTTGAATAAACCCCTTCCTGGATTTTTTCTCCTTGGGCGGTTTCCCCTCTCCCTTACGTCCTTTTGGCACCTCATCTTTCGTTACAAAACCATCTTTATTCTTGTCAAACTTCATGAATACTTTCTCCGGTCCTGTAAACTCCTGTTTCGATACTTTTCCGTCGCCGTTCTTGTCGAAATCTTGAATAAATCCCTTCCTGGATTTTTTCTCCTTGGGCGGTTTCCCCTCTCCCTTACGTCCTTTTGGCACTTCATCTTTCGTTACAAAACCATCTTTATTCTTGTCAAACTTCATGAATACTTTCTCCGGTCCTGTAAACTCCTGTTTCGATACTTTTCCGTCGCCGTCCTTGTCGAAATCTTGAATAAATCCCTTCTTTTGCCCTCCAGATCCAGGTGGTTGGGCAAAGACAGATGAGAATCCAAAGAGTATTATAATTGATAGAATCCCCATGATACATACTGCTCTAAGACCTTTTACCTTCATAGCTTTTTCTCCTTTTAGTAAATACCTTCACGTGTTACAAAATACTCAGAATTTTCCAGAAAAATCTGGAGGTTCATGATGAAATCCTTTAGATATGGCTTCAACTCATGCCCTATCATAGATCACAGATGTTTTTATTTGATTGTGGGATCGGGTATTATGATATTACCCAATCCCACTAGTTTAATAAAAGTCGTTCACCTATGCTTAAGGTACTGGCGTTAGTTCTACCCTACGGTTCTTGGCTCGACCTTCAGACGTGTCATTTGACGATATTGGTCTTGAAAATCCGTACCCGGTTGAAGAAAGCCGACCGGGATCAATCCCTTTTCCTTTCAAATATTCCATCACGGCCTGAGCCCGTTCCCTGGAGAGTCTCAGGTTCAATCTACTTGATCCGACATTGTCGGTGTGTCCCTCGATCTCAACCTTTAAAGAAGGATTGCTTCTGAGCACACTCACGACCTCATCAAGAGCATTATACGTCTCTTTCTTGATTGTGGCTCTGCCAGTGTCGAACCTGACAAGCTCAAGAACCCAGCATCCCTTATCATTGACCTTTGCACCTTTGGGTGTTCCGGGACATTTATCAAGATAATCGGCAATACCGTCACCGTCTTTATCAGGCGGGCATCCATTGGTCTTCACTGTTACGTCTTTTGGGGTATTGGGGCACTTGTCAAGGTAATCATACACCCCATCATTGTCCGAGTCATACGGACAACCGGAAGTGTTCACTGCAACACCTTTCGGTGTGTCAGGACATTTGTCTGTATCATCCATCACCCCATCACCGTCGCTGTCAGAGGAGCATCCTTTTGCATCCACCCTGGCTCCCTTTGGCGTATTGGGACATTCATCCATGTAATCAAAGACCCCATCGCCGTCAGTATCAGGTGGACATCCGTCGGATTTCACTTTCACACCCTGAGGTGTTTTGGGACATTTGTCAAGATAATCATACACTCCATCATTGTCCAAGTCATACGGGCAACCGGAGGAGTCCACTGAAACGCCTTTTGGTGTGTCAGGGCATTTGTCTGTATCATCAATCACTCCATCGCCATCGCTGTCAACGGCTTTTTCGAAAAATACTTTTTCAACAAAATCAATCATCTCTTTATCAGAGGCAACATCATCTGCATTCACTGAAAAACCGCACCCCGTCTCTTGGGATAGACTCTGAAGAACTTTTTCCCCTTCAGTGTTTTTTCCTACAAGGATTGAATAGATACAGAGCCTGTTACCGAATTTTTCTTTCATTCTCCCAGCGGCCAGTGCCGGGGTGTCTTTCAGTTGCTCTCCATCGGTGACGATGATGACTGCGATATTGCCTTGGGTGGAATCCAAATCATCAGTGGCTGCATCCAAAGCTTTACCCAAAGGACTGCTGCCATTCGCCCATTTTATCTGTTTTAAAGTATCTTCCATACCTTCTTCTGAGTATTCAGTAACCCCGTATCTGAGGGTGGTTTTTCCTGCAAACGGGAAAAGGTTTCCTCCGAAAGTACGCAATCCGGCTTTGAGTTTACAATCCGGGATTGTTTTGTGAAAATGGCTCACCACCCCTTTGGCGATTTCCAACTTTTTCTTTCCTGCATAAGGGTCATCCATGGAGTTGGATGAATCCAGTATGACCATAAAATTGTCCGCTTTTTGTTTATAGTGACCACTTTCTAAAATCTGCTTCATATGAGAGCTGTCCACAGTTTTCTGAACTCTTTGGGCTGCACAACCAAACATTAGTACAGCCAACAACAATAAAACCAAGGAATTGATACAATATTTTGTTTTCATTTTCCCTCCTGTCCAAGTCGATGAATGAAAAAGCCTGCTTTTGATCCTCTCTCCAATCAGAAATCCGGCATTCTATGTTTTTTATTTTACGTTTTCCCAAGTGAAGTTCTCATTTGTGATCTAAACTTCTTTTTTTGAAAAATCAATGGGCCAGAAGATGACTGGCGGTCTGCGTGCTTTTCGTGTGCTGAGTTAAAAGTTGACCACAAGAGCAACTGTCAGGATTGTATCCGTATCATCCAAAGTTGAAGGAACAGGTTCATTGTCATGATTGATTTCATAACTCGTCTTCAACGACATCTTGTCGCTCAAGGCCGATATGATCGCAGTCACAGAGTTGATATTGTAGTTGTCACTGTCTTCAAAATCATAAAGATATTCCAGGGACTGAGAGAACTTGTTTTTCTTTGTCAATGCATATTCATACTTTACAAAAGCACGTCCACTTATATATTCTTTTTCAGTTTCGTCGATGTATTCCTCGTCCACATAGCTGACACCAAGCTCACCCAGCAGGAAATGCTTCGGACCAGTGAGAAGCTTGTAACCGGCAGCAGGACCTGCATAATACCGTGAATGAATACCTGCAAAGTCATCTTGTTCCCATCCCGCAATGAAAGCGCTGTAGAAACGCTTCGTGAACAGATAATCGGCACGAAATTCAGTGAGATAACTCTCGGCATTTTTCTCACCATCGTCTTCTCCATAAACAACAGCGGCTTTCCATGAACCTTCCAACTTCTCCGTGAATTTGTATTTCATAAGATTCTTTCCAGAAAGCGCAGTCACTTCCGTGTTTCCCCCTGTATCAACATAGGAAAGCTCCGCTTCATCACTGAACTTATTTTCTTCCGCATTCACTCCAATTGCCAGTACAAAAACAGTAAACAACACCATGAAAAACTGCACTATTCTCATCTCGATCTCCTTCATTTATTAAGTGTTCTTTTGTATACTTCAACCATTACAACTTTAACAATATGTTCCGAAAATGAACCTATTTCAAAAATGTCAGAAAGAAAATCTTTTCATTTTCACCTCCCTCTTATACGCTAGACAGCCTCACATTCATTTATAAATTTTTTTTACGTCTTACTACTATTTGACTTTTTCTAAATAGTATCCATCCATAAATGGCTATTTTCCGCTATCTCTGCGTCAGACTCAAGATTTTAATCCTCAAAATACCCAATGTATCCCTGCGGTTAAAATCTTCGTCCTCCTTGACCTTGCAGAAAATATCTCATTTCTGGATGGACACTAAATAATAGCTCGAGAGATCAGAACCGGATTTCATACTTGTATTCTCAAAGGAATGGTCTCATTGCTACGATTCTTGAGAAACCATGTGAACAACCCGTTGCGGGAAGGGTATTTCAACACCGTCCTCATCAAAGGCTTCTTTTATTTTGCGCGTAAGATCAAACTTGACATCCAAATAGTCTCCCCTTTTGACCCAGGGACGAACCACGAAGTTTACACTGGAATCGGCGAGCTCTGAAACGCCGATCTGAGGGGGCGGATCGATCAGTATACGGGAGTCTTCCTTAATAATACCCATCATAATATCATATGCCTTTTGAATATCTGAAGAATATCCGATCCCTATCACAAGATCCACCCTTCTCGTGTCGAAACCTGAAAAATTCCTGATCACGTCTCCGAAAAGTTTGCCGTTGGGTATAATCACCTTTATATTATCAGGCGTGGAAAGGACAGTGGTGAATAACTGAATGTCCATCACTTTACCCAATTGGCCGGCCCCTTCGATGAAGTCATCTGTTTTGAACGGACGAAGTACAAGAATCAGAACTCCGGCAGCAAAATTGGCCAGTGATCCCTGCAGGGCGAAACCTATGGCAAAACCGGCTGCACCAAGTACGGCCACAAAGGATGTAGTCTGGACCCCGAATTTTGCCAGTGCGGCAAGCACGGCAAATGTTAAAATCAAAATGAAGGTCATGTTGGTGACGAAAGAGATGATTGCAGGATCAGTCTTGGCTTTCTCCAATACCCTCTTCACAATTCTCCGTCCAATTCCGGCGACGATGCGACCAACAATGAGTATGATAATTGCACCAATGATTTGAAGTCCGTATTTGGTCACAAAGCTTATCAATTGTTCACCTACGTTTTCCATAATACCTCCTTTCAGATTTAAATGAACTGGTGGTTAATAAAATGGTTGCTTTCCTCATTCACAGGTTTAAAAAACAATAAAGCATCATCTGCCTAGAGTCAACCTTTGAGTCAACATAACTATTCGTACCTTAATGATTCAATGGGATCGAGCCTGGATGCTTTGTGGGCGGGATAAAGACCAAAGATTACACCGACCACCAGGGAGAAGAAGAAAGCCAGGAGAAGAATATTCAGAGAAATGACCGTCGGCCATTTTGCGAGCATGGATATTATTTTCGATCCGATAATACCGAAAATAATCCCAATCAAACCGCCGACGCTACTCAGGACGGAAGATTCTACCATGAATTGAAAAAGGATGTCTTTTGTCTTGGCCCCTACGGCCATTCGAATGCCTATTTCTCTTGTCCTTTCAGCCACCGAGACCAACATGATATTCATAATACCGATGCCCCCGACAATCAAAGAAACAGAGGCTACACTCGCCAGGAGGACCGTCATGACCCTTGTGGCCTCCTTGGCAGTGTCAACAAACTCTGTGAGGTTTCTGATTGAAAAATCATCGTTCTTGCCCTGAGGGATATGGTGATTCCTTCTCAGGACTTCTCGTATTTCTTCTTGTGCGTCGCTAATTGCGTCCGTACTTTCAGCAGAAGCAATGATAGCGCCGACTGTCCCCAGGATGGGTGAACCGATCACCCTTCTCTCTGCTGTTGAAAAAGGCATCAAGACAACATCATCCTGATCCCTGCCATGGGGGGTCTGTCCTTTTGGGGACAATACACCGATCACTTTCAAAGGGACATTCTTTATCCGGATCGTCTGCCCGATCGGATCCTGGCCGGGCCCGAACAGGTTTTCCAGGACCGTATTTCCCAGTAAAACGACTTTCGCGCCTTTTTTTTCATCCAATTTGGTGATAAAACGTCCTGATGATACCTCAATATTCCTTACTATCAGATATTCAGAATTTACACCATACACTAATGTACTCCAATTTTGATTGCCGAAGATCACCTGCATGACCTTGCGACTCATATATGCCACATTACTCACCGACGGGCAGTACTTTTCAATTGCCTTTGCATCTTTCACAGTGATGGTGGGAACCTCACCGATGCCTGCCCTCACGCCTGATCGGGTTGCACTCCCCGAAAGAATGATCAACATATTTGTGCCAAGGTTGGCAATCTCCTCTTGAACGCGAAAGCTTGCACCCTG
>JAXHSZ010000320.1:0-5884 GCA_034190725.1 Thermodesulfobacteriota bacterium | reverse complement strand
TGAACAATACGTCCCTCCATCCCGCTTAAAGGAGACGTGTTTACTGTGAATTCCATTGAGATCGTAGGGTCGTCTACTGTTATTCTATTCAGTGGTTTTGGAGACTCTCTTGTACATATAGTGTCACCTATCTTGACATCATCTATACCGGAAAGGACAACAATATCGCCTGGTTCCGCAGTCTCAACTTCCTTCAGTTTTATCCCTTCATATACCTGAAGTTTTGATATCTTGAGCGGGAGACACTCATCTCGTTCATTCGTACAGACCATTGTGTCATTGAATTTCGCAATTCCGTTAAAGACTCTTCCTATTGCGAGCCTTCCAAAATATTCCGAATACCCAAGGTCGGACACAAGCATCTGAAAAGGTTCTTTGTCGTCATATTGAGGTGCAGGTATTTCATGAAGAATGGCCTCAAAAAGGTGATGAAGATCATCACATTTTTCCGTCAAGGTCTTTCTTGCCACGCCGTCTCGCCCGATGGCATAAAGATATGGAAAATCGAGTTGTTCTTCATCCGCATCAAGATCTATGAAAAGATCATAAATCTCATCAAGGATCTCATCAGGACGCGCATCCTTTCTGTCGATTTTGTTTATCACTACAATGACCTTGAGCCCTTTCTGAAGGGTTTTATTCAACACAAAACGAGTCTGCGGCAGAGGCCCTTCGGAAGCATCAACAAGAAGTACCGCACCGTCAGCCATTGAAAGTGCTCGTTCGACCTCACCACCAAAATCGGAATGTCCCGGAGTGTCGATGATATTAATCTTTACCCCGTTCCATTGCACTGAGCAGTTTTTAGCTGCAATGGTTATGCCTCTCTCCCTCTCCAGATCCATCCTGTCCATTATTCTCTCATTGATTTCAAGGCCTTGTCTGAACAGACCGCTCTGCCTGAACATGGCATCAACAAGGGTTGTCTTGCCATGGTCAACATGTGCAATGATCGCTATGTTTCTTATTGTTTCATTTTTCGTTGTTTTTTTCACTCTATTCACTTCCATATCTGTAACTGTTATCGGTCAACGGTTTCCCGTGTATGGTTTTCCCGCTGAAATGCAACTTCTTAAAAAAGCCCGGGCACAAGTGCAGCTCACAGGGGAGCTGCAGCACAAGTCCGTCTCCGAAGGTATTTGACATTACTCTGCATTGCAGGTGTGGGAAACCTGAAAAATCCAATCCAATACTTCCCTCTTTGCACCAGCCAAATGAAGGACCGGAACGAAAAGATCAACAAAACAAAGATCTATTATCATTCGGCTACAAACATATGCGGAAAGGACGCTCAGCTGTGCCGATTATGGTTGATCCATATGAATATCATGTCCATGGAATAGACTTTGATAGGTTATGCCGGCGGGACTTCCATTGGTCTGTACTGGCGGGGAGTATTTTCTTCTCTTGTATTACATCACCATACCTCAACTATTGAATTCCATATTAATATTTCACAAGGCCGGAGGGAAGAATCCGTGTGAGTCGTACATTGTGAATGTGTCGTCGTGGATTCCACTCGATAATGTGCCGGAATTTGATATATGAGAATCTATGACTTCAGCTATCACATCGTTCAAATTTGATAAACATATTATCTCAGAAACTGTAAAAAAGCAACAAGAAGATTGAGGCATTGTAATCATCAGATCCCCGGGGCCGTCATTTTCTTTTTTGACGGTACGTAAAAGCCAACCGGGTTACCGCATACCTGTGTTTCCCCAGTGTCCATCCAGAAATGAGATATTTCCTGCAAGGTTACGGAAGAAGAAGATTTTAGCCCCGGGAATACATTGGGTATGGAGGAGCACGTTGCTACGTGCCCTTACATCTGGGTCTGACGCAGAGATTGCCGAAAATAGCCATTTGTGGATGGACACTATCTAAAAAGTCACAAGAAGATTATTCTCTGATCAATCATGTGGATGAAAATCACTGTTATCTTATAGAGTATTCGGTGAATTATAAAAAAAAACTAAATTCAACTTGACACGTTATATCTTTGTATGTCATATTCTTTTGCAATCTTTAATAACCGACAAGAGATTGAATCTCTCTCCGCTTTAATTTTCTCGTACCATTTTACTTCATACTTAAAGAGCAAACATATTGAATGTCTGGCCAGAAATGAGATAATTATTCAAGGTCATGGACGGCGAAGATTGTAACCCAGGAATGTATTGGATATGGAGGGGCACGTTGCTACGTGCCCTTACATCTGAGTCTGACGTGTAGATTGCGGAAAATGGCCATTTATGAGTGGGCACTAGAGAAGCTTCATTTCAAACAGTTCCATTTTACATACTTAAAACATTTATCAACAAGGAGAATAAGATGAGAGGAAAGATATCTAAGGTAACTCTGGTGGTGCTTGTCAGTATTGTGATGATGTTTGCGGGTGAAACAAGGGCACTGTCAAAAAAAGTAGAGGTCATTAAACTCACTTCTGCCTATACAGGAAAGGACGTGAGGTCTCTCCTTGCAACGAAATTCAAAGAACTGGCCGAGGCTAAGACCAATGGCAAAGTAGAGGTTCAATTATTCTTAGCAGGCTCACTTTACCCACAAAAGGAAGAACCTGTTGCACTTGGTACAGGTGCTGTCCAGATGATCTCTACCAGCACCTATGCCTTGATGAGAATGGATCCTCACTGGACTATAGGAGTCACATTCGGTTTGTTTAAGGAATGGAAGCAGTGGGACTCGGTGTGGGATGAGGCTGAGCCGATTCTGCAAAAACGTTTACATAAGGCCGGCATCCATATGTTGGATTCATTTGTGTGCAGTAATCGTGTCGGGGCTAACATCAACAACAAACGTCCAATAAGACGATTGGAGGACCATAAAGGGCTAAAGCTAAGGACACCCCTTGCCATAGGCACATTAGCAAAGGCTATGGGATTCTCTCCTGTTGGTATCTCAGTTGCAGAGGCATTCACATCGGTTCAGCAAGGTGTGGTTGATGGGATCGGTCTCACAGGTTTAATAAACGTAAAAGAAAATAACTTCTGGCAAATCTGTAAATACTGCACATTATATGAATTGGGTATGATAGTAAGTGGCGGGCTTATTGCCAATTATAAATGGTGGAACGGCCTTGAACCTGAATTGAGGAATACATTGGAAGAGGCCGTAATCGAAGCGAGAGATTGGGTAAGGAAGGAGTATTTCACAATAGAGACTGATTCATTTCATTTCGTCAAAGAAAAGATGGGGAAAGGACTTATAGACTTAAGGACTGAAGATGTGGAAGAGCACAAACGGTGGGGTGAAGTTCTCCTTGATGCCTCACTCAAGGGTTTTACAAAAAAATGGACACCTGAATTTTGGGAAATCATCACAAAGTATACGGGTGCCAAGCTCCCATAGCAGAAAAATCACTTTGCAGGGAACTTCTCAACAAAAGTTATTTTTCCTGCAAGCAGCCGGCATTCACTGCAATCCTGCTTCACTGTACAGGTTATAATTTTTTTTGGTATTATCCCCTCTTCAGATATTGAAATATAAACAAGTTGGGAGAGAGATGTATGTGGATTTCTAAAGTGGGAGATCGATTAGAGTTTTTCATAAAATATATGTCTACTTTTCTCCTTTTTTCAGCACTACTTATAGGAGTCATAGAGGTATTTTGCCGTTACATTCTGGGGATAAGCCATACTTGGGGAGAAGAGATCGTAATCTATACTTCTTTGTACAGCATATACTTGATGATGGGGTTGGCCACAAGGCACAATGAGCATATAGCGATAGATTTCTTAGTGCGTGATCGAACCGTCAGGTTTAAAACAATACTCACCTGGTTTACAGAATGGCTTGGATTAAGTGTGGCCATCTTCTTGCTTGCCCTCTCATCTATCATGGTAATCCAAGCTCGCAACTCAGGGATGGTAAGTTATTCTGACCTAGAAACCCCGATATGGATTTACAAACTCAGCTTCCCCATTGGTTTTTTAATCTTGACATTCTATCATATAGAAAAGGTCTTCAAGCTGATTCATTCCAGCATCAAGAAACAAAAGGAGATATAATCTTTTCATACTGTAGGGATAACCGATGTTAGTTCTGGGTCTTATCGTTATTTTTGGTCTTTTATTCTTGGGAGTGCCTCTTTTTCTGGCATTTACCTGTGGAGGCACTCTCCTGAATACATTATACGCGGGTGCTCCGTTGAGCAATGTTGCCCATATGATGTTTCAGGCACTGGATTCCTATGTTTTGATGGCTATCCCATTCTTTATCCTGGCTGGGATGATAATGACGCACAGCGGACTCTCAGAGTTATTGGTTGATTTTATTGATAGCTGGATTGGGCATCTGCCCGGAGGTATAGCCATAGTACTGGTAGTGAGTACCATGCTCTTTGGTGCTATGACAGGGTCCGGAACAGCAGCAGTCGCAGCTATAGGTTTGGTGATCGTTCCTCGGATGTTAGAACTTGGATACAACAAAACCTTTGCCTTGGGTCTTATAGCCGCCACAGCCCAACTGGGAGTACTCATCCCCCCCAGTATTCCAATGATTTTGTTTGGGGCTCTTACTGAAACACCCGTAGCAGATCTCTTTATGGCAGGTCTTATCCCAGGTATTATAATTGGGATATTATTAATCCTCGTCTCCGTTTTCATTTGCAAACGTAATGGATGGGGTATGCACCCCCCTTGTTCCTGGCAGGAGAGAAGGGATGCCTTTGTCAAAGCGATTCCTGTCCTTATATTGCCGGTTATTGTCTTGGGCGGAATCTATGGAGGGATATTTACAGCGACTGAGGCATCATTTATATGCACACTTTACGCCCTTATCTTGGCAATTATATATCGGGGCATTAAGATACCAGATCTCATAAATATATCGGCATCCACATTGCGGACTGCCGGTATGTTATTCTTGTTGGTTATGTCTGTTATTATCTTTGGTAAGGTGATGAGTTATGCCAGAATACCGCATATGCTTACAGAATTTGTAGCTGGTGCTGGATTGAGTTTATCTCTTTTTCTCCTCGCAATCGTCATGTTCTACATAACAGTTGGTTTTTTTGCAGAGGTGATCATCATTACTTACGTTACCGTACCCATCCTCTTCTCAGTGATGATTTCTATGGGGGTTCATCCGTATCAATATGCGGTTATTATGACGAGTGCTGTTATTGTAGCGTCATTGACACCACCGGTGGGAGTAAACCTCTATCTGGCAAGTGGTTTCTTCAAAGAACCCTTAGAAAACGTAATTAAGGGGGCGTTACCGTTCTTAGCTGTTGAGGTTGTTTGTTTATTTTTATTTGCATACTTTCCTTTTTTCAGCACTTGGCTTCCCAGTCTCATGTCTCACTGATTTTCCTTTATATCCCTCAATCCCCTTGGACAGTAAATCCTCTGCGAGATAAAAAAAATGAAACTCCAGAGAATCCATATGGATGCGCTGTGCGATTTGAAGTCACGCAGACATTAAAAAGCCGGTTTGAGACCGGCTTTTTTTGGAGTAAAGATTTGTAGTTGTAATCAAAAGTTCAGTGGAGTAGCCAGTAGTATAGATTAATAGCAGTAGTCATAAGGTTGTTGTTTCTTAACGTCAGGCATCAGCCGCAAGCGTCAGCGAGTCGGCTGGATGCCTGGCGTTCGACATTATCATCTCGTAATGAAACTGCGCACAGGCTACCCGTCCCGCATCGTCGAAGGGTATGCCTTCCTTCTCCAGCAAAGCCCGCTTCATTTCAAGCCCCCCCTGGTAGCCGCCAAGATGTCGGTCCGAGCGAATGGCTCTGTGACAAGGCACGATAAGGGGAAACGGGTTGTTCGCCAAGGCATTCCCAACGGCACGCGCTCCGTTCTTTTTCCCCAGATATTCTGCGATGAGTTGATAGGTACTGATGCTCCCCCGTGGAATCCGG
>JAXHSZ010000032.1:0-4243 GCA_034190725.1 Thermodesulfobacteriota bacterium | reverse complement strand
TGTTTGGACATTAATATATCCCTTTGAGCAGTGAAATAATGGAGGCCTTTCTGCCACAAGACAGGTATCTGAATATTAATGGGCTTCGATTCCACTATCTGGATTGGGAGAATCATAATCATCAACCCATGCTGCTCCTTCACGGTTTTTTGTCCCATGCATCTACATGGGATGATTTCGCTTTGAGTCAGAGAGTTCATTATCACGTGATAGCCCTGGATCAACGTGGACATGGGGAGAGCCAATGGTCGGAGGATGCAGCATATACCCTGGATGACCATTTTTCAGACATTGCTTATTTCGTCGAAGCTTTGAACTTGAGGAAATTCATACTGGTCGGCCACTCCATGGGAGGGAGAAATGCTCTATTCTATACAGCGTGCATCTCTCAAAACATAGAACGACTTATCCTCGTTGAAGCCCGTCCCGGTAACAGTCCATCAGCTTCTGAGGCCCTAAAGCATCTCATTGATTCTCTTCCCATTCAAGTGGATTCTCTGGAAGACGTTGTAAGGGCAGTCCAGACCATCTATCCATACCTTTCAGAATACATCTGTTACAAAATGGCGACCCGTGGTTTCAAACAGATGTCGGATGGCAGTTTTGTAACGCGAGATGACTTGAGGATGCGACAACAATCTCAGCGATCGGACTATGCCATTGAGGATCTTTGGCCCTTTTTGAAAAGTATACACTGCCAAACTCTCATCATACGCGGAGAAGAGAGTCTTTTCTTATCTCGTGAGGATGCGGAAGAGATGTGCAGGCTCATCCCGCAAGCAGAATGGAGGGAGGTCCCACGGGCAACACATATGCCGATCCAGGAGAATCCGGAAGCATTCTACAGGGAAGTCTCCGATTTCTTGAATCGTTGACAATAAGATTACTTTTTATTTCACTATTCAATTCAGTATCTCCATCCTGATCTATTTCAGGCATAAAAATGTGAGGTAATTCCCTTTTCTTTCTTAACGCTCACTTAGACGCTCAAACAGTACATGCATTAGAATTTGACCACCGTTGAAGATTGCTGATAGCTTACTAATTTCATTTCACTAAAATAATACTATTTTTAAAATGCAAGCTGTTGTCAAAATTGCAGAATTTTAGGCACTTTGAACTTGAGTCACTTTAGCTCACTTTATTAGAAATCCTGTGTTTAATCTGGAGAAAGAGGCTCTTATCGCCTCAGGGATCACTGACGAAAGGCGGATCGCCGACTATTTAGGGAAACTTGATTCTCTGTGTCGACAGTTCCTCTCCTCAATGCCATACCTTCATGACCACACAGCCATGGCAAGGATTCTCTTTGATGCCCTGTGGAGAGAAAAACCAGCCCGTTACAAACCCCATCATCATTACAGACTCAATGATGTAATCGACGCCTCTCTCAGCTCCGTCATCCACACGGTGGGCAATTGCCTCGGTCTGACTCTTCTTTATAATTGCCTTTTGAAAAGGATAGGCATAAAGGCACAGGCGCTCTATCTGGACATGGCATTTGATACGGGGCCCCATGTGCTTACCCTTCTCCATGAAAAAGGACGACAGATAGATGTGGAGAATATCTTCCCCAACGGGTTTGATTACAAGGGGCATCTTGGAAACCCTTCCAGAACAACATGGGGGGACAGGGAACTGGTCGCCGACATCTACCTCAGTAAAGGCAATGAGTTTTTTGAAAAGAAGAAATACGCTGAAGCATTGAAGAGTTACGAAACGGCTATTGACCTGAACCCTCTATATGAGAAAGCCCACCTGAACAGGGCCATATTGCTTGACAAGATTGAAATGGAAGAAAAGCGGGACCGGTCTCCGAATCATGGAGAGGCTGTTGATGAGGTTTGACTAATAATTTTTACTATGGCGAATGTGCTTCAAAAAGAAGGAGACTACTCAGGTTCAGAGGGGCAAAGGCACAAAGGCACATAGTTGTATTGCCTATTTTTCTTTCAACTTTCTGATTTGACTCCACTATACTGCTGAGAATTGAAATCAGCAGATGTCTTATTTGAGTAGTGAGTCCAAGGGCTTCACCCTTTGAAAATCCTTTATTTCCAATAACTAAAATTATTGATACCAGCCTGATTTGCAGATATCTATATGTTTTCCTTTTTCTTTGTGCCTCTGTGCCGTTGGCCCTTTGCGTCTACCTCAGACCATAAGACTCAGAGATAAGGAAAGATGTTCCTTCGAATAACATCATAGTTCTGCCTGATCTTCTCCGCACCCTCGATAATCCCCGGGCTGCCGTATTGATGGCCTGTTAACAGATACTCGATTTCCAGTTGAGCAACCTTTTCAATGCTCTCTTTGAGCTGCCGTGCATCGCCGCCTGGGATATCGACCCGTCCCGTACTTCCAAGGAATATCAGGTCTCCTCCCATGAAAATCCTTTTGTCCGGCCAGAAAATCGATATGTGGCCCTGTGAGTGGCCTGGGGTATGCATTACCTCAACCACCAGATCCTGGTTGAGACGCAGTCCCCCCTCTGTCAGGAAAAAATCAGGATTGATTTTAGGCATGTCGATCCCAATTTGCTTAAGGACCTGAGACATTTCACCTTCCATGAGTTTGATAAACTCATCCTCTCCTTTACCAATTGCAACCTGGGCTCCGCTCATCTTTCTCACAGCCTCGGATGCCCCATAATGGTCCGGGTGCAGATGCGTGTTGAGTATCAATCCTACATCTTCAATCTTAATCCCGTCTTTGCTCATCTCTGAAATCAGCCGGTCCAGACAATTTAGCCTGACCTCATTAACTATCGCCCCCGGATCTACAAGGACATGTCTGTTCTCAGGAAGAACCCCTGCAACAAGATACGAGTTGCAATTATTACCGTATCTTTGCATTTCAGCCATGGTGACACCAGGCCAAAGATATGCGTAGAAGTTATCTATGAGTTTCATTGAAACCTCCTCAAGGTAAAAAGATTATTTCTGGATGACCAAGAGACAGTAGAATTCATCACTTACGAAGACTCGCTGCCAAGTATGACTCCGTTGGATAATATGATGAAGACAGTCTGACAATGCCAACCTTGCTGTTCTTTCGTTTACAATCATTCTAATCAAACTCAGTTTTATGTCAAGTAAAACAAATCTGTCTCATTTCCCCAAGAATTTGTTGCTGACTCTTGACTACTGCCTTATCGGCGATTTTTTCAATCTCCATGGTACTCAGATTGTTGATGTTTATTTAATGAACATCATGATCAACCTAGTTTAAATCAGACAGGGTAGAAGTTTCATCAAAAAATATTTGAAGTTTGACAATTTTTGATTAAATATGGTAAGTAATCTGTAAAATAAGCATTTGCAGAGAAATTGAGTAACTTCTCAATAACTTCGGGAAACAGACTTATGCCAAAAATTCACATAGGAGCGAATGAAAGATCTATGGAAGAAGCAGAGGTTTTGGATTGGTACAAGATGTCTCCGGTGGAGTGCTTTGTTGAATCTCAAAAATTATGGGAAGTGTTTATACTTCTTGGAAGGGATTATGACCCAGAGCCCGATACCCAAAGCCCTTTCCACATTTTTGAAACATAAGGTAAAGGCTCTTTTGATAGGAGGTCAAACCTGCATCCTTTATGGAGCAGCAGAATGTAGCCGTGACATTGATCTCGTGATAATGATTTCTCCGGAAAATCTTAAGGACCTAACATCAATACCCGTGAATGAATCTAATTCAGTCAACTTGCTCAGAAATCAGACAATGGGCTAGCCTTAATCGATGTAAAAGAATCCTCATCATTAAAACATCGGAAACATTTGATAAAAGATGAAAAACTATATTTCTGGATGAACACTTAAATAAGGTTACAAAGAGGTATTTTAATGGTAACACAAGAACAGATAAATGAAATTATCAAAGAGCTTGCAGAGAACTTCAATCCTCAAAAGGTAATTCTATTTGGCTCATACGCCAGTGGAACACCTACAGAAGAGAGTGATTTAGACTTATTGATTATTAAGGATAGTGATTTGCCCTCGCGTTTCCAGAATCGAAAGGTAAGGAAAATCCTCTCAGGTTTGAAAGTTCCAGTGGATGTGATTGTAAAAACTGCTGAAGAATTTGAAACATATAAAGATATTGTCGGTACTATTGTTTATCCTGCAAATAAATTTGGGAAAGTCATTTATGAATCGAGATGAAATAATTAAGGATCTGGTCAATAAATGGATAATAAAGGCCGAAAAGGATAATTCTCTTTCTGAGGTCAAAAGATCCTTTTCGG
>JAXHSZ010000319.1:0-8454 GCA_034190725.1 Thermodesulfobacteriota bacterium | reverse complement strand
GACGATTCGAAGCGGACGAAAGTGAAGCCACCCCTTCAGTGAGTTCGATTCGAAATGTTTTTTTGCTTCATCTTCAGCAAGATACAACCTCGCAGTAGGAAAGAATCGCTCAACTTAGGTTAAAGGAAAGGTGAAACATGAGTATTCTAAAATTGGGGATCCCAAAGGGAAGTCTGGAAAACGCCACAATCGATCTCTTCAAAAAGGCAGGTTGGAAAATAACAGTGAACTCTCGTAGTTATTTCCCGGAAATCAACGACCATGAGATAAAATGTGCCCTTGTCAGAGCCCAGGAGATGTCAAGGTATGTAGAAAAAGGAACCTTTGACCTCGGGCTGACAGGAAAGGATTGGATTCTTGAAAATGAATCGGATATTGTTGTTATTCAAAACCTGATATACTCAAAGGTGTCTCAAAGACCGACGAAATGGGTATTGGTCGTGCCGATTGATTCCCCGATTCAAAGTCTGGAAGATTTGGAGGGGAAGAGGATCTCAACTGAATTGGTCCATTTCACGAAAAAGTATTTTGCTGAACGAAACATTAATGTTGAAGTGGAGTTCTCCTGGGGCGCCACTGAGGCGAAAGTGTCTGAAAATCTGGTCGATGCAATTGTGGAGGTTACTGAGACGGGAAGCACCATTAAAGCTCATGGTCTCCGCATCATCCACGAATTGATGCAATCAAATACTCAGCTCATAGCTAATAAAGAATCTTGGCAAGACCCTTGGAAACAAAGAAAGATCGAACAGGTGAGGATTTTATTAAATGGCGCACTTCAGGCGGAAAACAAGGTTGGTTTAAAGATGAATATAGCTGAAGAAGATCTGGATCGAGTCATTAAGATGCTTCCAAGTTTGAAAGCTCCTACCATTGCAAAGTTGTATATGCAAGAATGGTATTCTGTAGAAGCCGTTGTAGACAAGAATAGTGTGAGGGAATTAATACCAAGATTACGAGAAGCGGGAGCTGAAGGGATTATAGAGTATCCGTTGAACAAGTTGATATAGTGATACTTCATGAGTTTGTAGATTCCAAATCATCTTAATGGATCAATGAAAAAACCGAAGATTGCAGTCATAGTCGGACCCACGGCCATAGGCAAGTCCAGCCTGGCCTTGGATCTGGCTTCTGAAATTGGCGGGGAGCTCATCAGTGCCGACTCCATGCAAGTATACAAACACATGGATATTGGGACTGCTAAGCCTACACCAGAGGAGCGAAGGAAGGTAAAACATCACCTCATAGATGTTGTATTTCCCGATGAGCAGTTCAGTGCGGCTCTATTCAAAGATCAAGCAAGGAATGTGATTTGGTCTCTCAATAAAAAAGGGAAAATCCCTATTGTGGAAGGGGGAACAGGACTTTACATCAAAGCTCTCATAAAAGGTCTCTTCAAAAGCCCACAAACCGATCCAGCATTGAGACAGGCTCTTAAAGAGAAAGCTGCATCTGATGGAAATGACTCTCTCCATAAGGAACTCATGGAAAAAGATCCATCAACTGCTGAAAGACTTCACCCTAACGACACTTTTCGGATAATAAGAGCATTGGAGGTGTGTTCTCTCACCCAAAAACCATTATCCGAACATCTTAAAAAACATAACTTCAATGATTCTCCTTTTGAGACTCTGCACATCGGTCTACACATGGAACGATATAGACTCTACCAGAGGATAGAAAAAAGAGCGGACATGATGATCAGCATGGGTTTTGTGGACGAGGTAATGTCCTTATTAGAATTGGGATACTCTCGGGACCTTAACTCCATGCAGGGGCTGGGATATAAACAGATCGTAGGGTACTTAATGGGAGAATCCTCGTTGAATGAGGCTGTGTCTCAGTTAAAACGGGAAACAAAAAGGTATGCGAAACGACAGGTGACATGGTTCAATGCCAATTCGGAGATAGACTGGCATGTCTTCCCTGATGATTATATAAAGATACGGACCAAGGTGAGAAGTTTTTTTGAAGTGTGAATACAATGAACTTTTCTTTGCATTATTCTGCTTATTAGACCGCACATCTGAAACCAATAATATTGGACCACGATTTTTCACTGGCTTTGACCCGCCAACTGGCTGACATTATTTCACAATCAATAAAACTTCCTCCCTTGATGGTATAGTATGTCTCATCGGAGGTTTTGTTTTCTCCTTCATTTGCATAAAGAGTAGTTGTCCATTCGAAGACATTACCCACCATATCGAATATTCCGAACGGGCTTCTCGATAAATCCTGATAGTGATCGACTGGGGTAGTATCCCCCACATAAGAAGATTCAAGGTTAGAGTTGTTCCCTCTCCACTCATTCCCCCAGGGATATATCATGGCATCCATGCCTCTTGCTGCTGCTTCCCACTCGGCCTCACTTGGCAACCTCTTCCCTGTCCAAGCGGCAAATGCTTTGGCATCATCAATGCTTATCTGAACAACAGGATGATTCTCCTTCCCCTCGATTGAACTTCCAGGGCCGAAAGGATATCGCCAGCATGCACCATCAACGATTTTGGACATGATCCCCATGCTCAATACATAGCTTTCCCGTCCGGACTCATGGTCTCTTATCTTCTTGATTTGTGCTTCATAGACTTCTCCATAGCCAACCCTCTCCGCACTTGTCTTATAACCGGTTTTGTCCGCAAAGACTCTAAAGAGAGAATTGGTTACAGGATATTCTCCCAGATAAAAAGATCTCAATGTGACTCTTCTCTGTGCGTGTTCTTTTTGGGAGGGGTCTTTCACTCCTATTACGTAATTCCCTCCAGGAATTCTTATGTGCCGATTATAGAATCTTTTAGTAATATCCAGATATTCTTCGAATCGTTCAGCGAGAAACTTAGGATCAGATACTTCTTCTTTCTGATTATCTTCAGACAGAAACTCTCTTGAATCCGGGTTCTCTTTCTCGTTACTCACCGGAGAGTGTTCTCTGATAGATTCATTGAGAAGTCTTTCGGTCTCAGATTCAAAGTTAAAATTGCCGGTCCCAGTTGTCCCTTCACCTCCCTCGATCCCATGAGTGAGGACCTGATCCTCGCAAATTTCTCCTTTATCGATCTCCTCCACCTCTTCTATTTGTTCCGGCTTGTAGAGTTCTTCTAATTCTTCATCCGACTCAATTTCCTTGATATCTCCTTCATCCACGTCCTTGACGGGTCTTTCTTCATCTGCATTTAAACTCTTCTCTTCTTCTGTAATTACTTCCTGTTCTCTGTTCCTTATGCGGCTTAGAACATCATTGACCATCTTTTTAAGCTGCTCCAACTCATCAAGTACTTTCTGATAGTCTTCTGATTCAATATTGGCATCTATTTCGCGGAGCATCTGTCCCAAAGCAGCAAGATCCTCCGTACCCGGTCCCTCACCTGAACCTCCACCTTCTTCCTTCTCTTTTTCCATATTCCCGACAGACATCTCATCTTCTAAGACTTCTGCGGCTTCGATTTCCTCAAATTCATCCATTTCTTCCGGATCATCGATTTCTTCTTCTTCCTCGTCTGGCTCCACTTCTTCAGCATCCTCTTCCTCAACTTCTTCTATGTCTTCAGCGAGTTCCACTTCTTCAGTATCCGCTTCATCAACTTCCTCTGCTTCTTCAACCTCATTCACATCATCTCTCTCATCACCAATCTCCAACGCCTCGATATCTTCATCAACTTCCTCAATCTCCTCAACATCTTCAATCTCTTCCAGTTCTTCATATTCTTCAATGGCATCAGCTAGTTGAACAGTCTCAATATCTTCTTTCTCGACTTCCTCAGTTTCTTCTACAGGATCAAATGCATTTTTTTCTTCAGTTCTATTCCCTCCCGGATTTGCAACATCATTGATCATTCTCTTGAGTTGGTCTAATTCGTCCATGACCGTTCGGTAATTTCTTGATTCGACATTCTCATTGAGTTTTCTGAGTATTTGTTTTAACGCAGAGAGATCATCTGTTGCTAACTCATATCCAAAATTCTTTTCCTCTCTCCCTGTTCCTTCCCCTTTTCCTGCACCTTCTCCCTGATCTGCATCACCTGTTGCATTGATGTTCTCATTGTCTTCAAATCCATCGATTTCAGTGACTCCATGTATTTCAGTCTCTTCTTCTTCCTTTATATCATCAATGGCTCTTATCTCTTCAATTTCTTCATAATCATTGGTTTCTTCCCCTTCTTCGACAGTTTCAACCTCCTCCGGAATTTCTCCTTCCACTTCCATAACATCTTCAGTAAATTCCAATTCTTCGGCATTTTCTTCTTCACCTTCCTCTGCCTCATCAATTTCTTCTACATCTTTAATCCTAACTGCGGCATCCATTTCTTCGGTTATATCCACCGATTCGGAAGCCTTTTCCACAACCTCATCCGTATCATCTCTGTTGTTGAGTTCCTCAGCAACTTTTAAGAGGTCAGTTTCCTCTTCAACTTCTTCAATCCCTTCAAGATCTTCAAGTTCACTTGCTGCATCCATCTCTTCAACAGGAATCAAAGATTCCAAATCTTCTTCATCAGACTCGTCCTCTTCTTTTGGATCATCAAGTTCATCGGCAATCTCTAAGACCTCGGTATCTTCTTCAACTTCCTCAATTTGCTCATTATCGTCCAACTCATTCATTTCCGGGATCTCATCATAGGGCTCAACAATTTCTTCCATCTCTTCAAAGTCATTTTTCTCTTCACTTTCCTCGACAATCTCAACTTCTTCAGAAACTTCTTCCTCTGCATCCACTATATCTTCAACACATTCCAGTTCTTCATCAACCTCTCCATCAAAACCATTTGTTTCCTCAGACTCTCCCAAATCGTCTCTTTCATCTATAACCTTCATTTCTTGCAGATCATCGATTTCCCCTTCTTCAGCATCCTCTACCAATTCAATATCTTCGCTCCCATCTATGGGCTTAACTTCCTCGACCAAATCCACTGATTCAGGATACTCTTCAATAACTTCATCCGCTTCATCTACCACATCAGCAAACTCTAAAACATCAGTGTCGTCTTCAACTTCCTCAATCCCTTCAATGTCTTCTCCATCATCTGGCTCGTCCATTTCAGAGATCTCTTCATAGAGTTCATCCGATTTTGTCTCAGCAGCAGCCTCAATTAACTCAGGTTGTTCTGCTTCCCTCACGTCAGTTCCATCACCAACGTCTTGATAAGTGTCTGCTCCCCCACCACCATAAGAAGCTTGATTGCTACTAATCAAACACTCAACCTCTTCCTCTTTACCAAATAATCCCTTTTCTTCTGCAGTGTCATGTGCTTGATCCCCTATACTCATATGCTTCGAGAACATCTTGAGCATTTCTTTAGTCTTGTCAAGCTCCTCCAAAGCTGCTTCGTAATCTCCAGATGCAATGTCAGGATTTACCTGGCTGAGTGCCTGCCGAAAGGCTTTGACCATGTTATGTAATGATTCATTTTCCTGTATATTTGTGCCCAGTCTCTGTATGAGCTTGTCCTTCCTGTCATCAGAAATAACAAATGTATTCTCACGGCCTATCTTTACTCCTTCCGGATTTTTTCCCTCGTTTGACAGTTTTTTAAAGCTCTGATTCAGAGATGATTTGAGACTGCTCAGATTTTTTCTTTTTGCCTTGATTTGTTTTGGATCATCCTTTACATTCCATACCCTCATTATCAGACTTTCCGAGGGAATACTTTCTATCCTTGTAAGATCGTCATCATGCTGATAAACTTCTCTAATAGCCATTAATAACGTATGGCGCAAACTTGCCCTATTTGACTGGGGAAGGTTCTCAAGAGCCTCATCAATACCTTTTACTGTTAACATTCCTACCATAATAGATTTTCATTCCTTACAGAAAACTCAAGAGGAAATTACTGATACCTGAGTTAAACGATTTCTGATTCAAAGTTCATGATTGAATAATGCAAGCCTTCAACATTGAAGAAGATTACTGAGAATCCCAAAATTCTTGCCATTTATCAGATAATTATTTACGTATTCTAGTCATTTTATCGGATCAACATATTGTAAACTTAATGTAAGGGAATGAAAATGAAAAACGAATTTCATCTTGTTTCTTCTGGCATAGTATTTGCAAAAAAACCGTCAGAGAAAATTCTATAAGTCAGAAAATCACAGGGTAACTTGCTCCCAATATCTTCATTTATTTTCACTCCCATAAAAAGAAAAGAATGAAAATGACCGGACTATTGCCTTCAACAACATGAGATTTTCACTTGTCCAAAAGTCCTTTTAATAATCGTAAGATAACAAATTCAGTTGCACATCTACTCCATTATTATGATTCGTTATTATCAAGCAATCAATTGTATTGAGAGAAAAAATAATGGAGTGAAACAGATAGTTGCTGTGATGTGTTATTTTCTGGAGAAGAACTATGCCTTCACCACTTTTTCTTGTTGAATCCTCTGCAAAAGCCGCAAGTCTTACAGACCTCCTCAGTCAAAAAATTGACACCTTGATTGTTGAAAATGTACCGATCGAAGTGAAGTTACCTCCTAAGAAGAAAAAGGAAAAGGACGGACGGCCTTTTCTCTTTCATGCGATTCCTCAAGAGAAGGAGATTATTGATCATATAGTATTGCACCACGATCGTGATCTCTACTTTGCCTTTGACGATGATCAGCAAGGTGAGCATTGGTCATGGATGATAAGGGAGTTTATTGCTGACAATGTTGAAGGATTTAAAGAACCAAAACGTCTCTATATTAATGGTATGACAGAAGAAGATATTCAGAACAGTTTGAAGAGCATATCTGAGAATAACTATCATGAAGGGTTGACTTATGAGATTAAAGCCAGGTTCGATAATGTTCTGCGCGACCACTTCAAGAGATTGACCGGCAGTGAAAAAGTACCCGGCAGTCTCTCTCTGAGTTTTTCCGCTATCACCTTTCTCTTTTTCCTGTCAGATCGAGAAGATGAGATACAAAGGTTCTCTCCTTTAAACAAAGGGCAGATAGTGGTCAAACTGACAAATGGGGAGGGTGAATTTGAGGCGAGGCTTAGAAAAGCATCGGACGTATCCAATGATGGTCTCTTGAAGAATAAAGATGAATTCGAAAAAGTCAAGAGTCTTTTGACAGGAAAAGACTATTCGGTAAAATCAATATGCCGAAGTCCTAAAAAAATTCATCCCCCATCGCCTTTTAATACAGTAAATTTAATACAAGAAGCATATCTTCAATTGGAAATGGATCCTGAAAAAACCCTGAGTCTGGCACGTGAGCTTTTTCATGGGGCTGAAATTGACGGACGGAACCGAGGACTCATATCATTCTTCATTACCGAGAATACGGATTTACCTGAAGACGTTTCAAATATATTCAGGGAATACTTGTCAAGGGATCAAAAAGGAGATGCCATAGGCTCCTGTCAGATAATGAATAAAGATGGTGATCTTCCCATCATACCTCTTATGCCGGATATCACACCGGAACATGTTATCGACAATCTTGATCAAGAAGCTGTCAAGCTTTATGAACTCATCCGCAACCGAGCATTGGCCAGTCAAATGGACGATGCACTTGTAGAGAGCATTGAAGTGGTCATTCAAGCTGGGGACGAATGTATTTTCATTGCCAACAAGCTATCTGTGATTAAAAAAGGCTACCTCACCCTCTATCACAACGAGAAAGAGAAAGATATGATAGCCGGCTCGCCTATTACTGATTTACAAGAGGGCCAAGTTCTGAATCGAGTAAAGGCATTTGTCGAGGCTACAAGCGGTGTTCCCCCCGAATATTACACCTTGGAAAGCATCTTTACCGATCTTGCCGAAATGGGCATGAGTATAAGTTCTGAAATGGCTGTTATTCTGAAAGAGATGCTTCAATTGGATTATTTGAAGATTGCATCGGAAGGAACTCTTCATCCCAACGAAAACTGTCCAAAATTGGTGAAGTTGGTTCACAGTGTCTTCCCCACAATGTCCGGCTTGAATCTGTCCGCGTATTTCAAGCAAACGGTAGATGAAGTCATTTCAGGACGCAAAGACTTTTGGGAGGCTTTGAGTCAATTCGACCAGATTTTGCATATGCATGGGAAGAAGGTGGAGACACACAAAATTTTCACGCATAAGGCTGAACAGATACAGGCACACCAAAAGGCCTCTCCTACTCCTGATATCTCACAAAAACAACATTCAAGGATTCTCGAAGAAGAAAGCAGCGGGAAACCTTCCATAGAAAGGGCCTCTACAAAGGAAAGTCAAATCAAAGAACTTGAATCACATGAGTTCCGATCCAAAAAAGACCATGATCTTCATAAAGGTTTTTCTCCTGATCATGTTGAGGTCAGCACTAAAGCAGAGGTGGTGGATTTCAAAAAACCGGAAAGTATTGATGAAACAGTACCCTCCGTACACATCATGGCCCCTTTTAGGGAGGACCTAAAAGAAAAGGGCTTTGTCCAGAGCACCGCCTTAAAGTGGAAACCCCATGGAGACCTGGTAAAGACAGCCGGACGGGTGATCAT
>JAXHSZ010000318.1:0-5294 GCA_034190725.1 Thermodesulfobacteriota bacterium | reverse complement strand
ATATAACAAGAAGATCAGAAGAACACCGGCAATGGCCGCAGGAATAATCAATCGTGTGTGGCCACTTGGCGAAATATTAGCGTATCCAATGATCTAACAATATCCGGGTGACATGACCAAAAGCTGACAGATCTGGTTCTATTAATGAAAGATTTTGATAACGGCGAAAGAGAAGGCAAGAAATCTGAATAACCGCAGAAAGGAGGTGAAATTAGTGGAGATTATAAATTGGCGTCCTTTTCAGGAGTTTACTGATTTGAAAAGAGAGATGGACAAACTCCTGGATGAATTCTTTGTAAAAGAATACCATCTGTAAAGAAAGGGAAGAATTTCCCTGCCCCTGAGGGTTACTTCCCCCCATAGACATTTATGAAAAGGGAGAGGACATCGTTATCAAGGCCAGTATCCCCGGGTTGAATAAAAAAGATATCAATCTGTCCATATTGGGAAATAGTCTTACTATAAGAGGAGAAAGAAGGAGGGATGAGGAGATCAAGGAAGAAAATTGCTACCATTTAGAGCATCACTATGGGTTTTTTTCACGTACCATCACTCTTCCAGTGGTGGTAGACCCGGAAGGAGCGAAAGCATACTATCAAGATGGTATCTTGGAGTTGGTGCTTCCCAGATTTAAAAATGTCGAGGTAAGGGAAATAAAGGTAAAAGTATTGTAAATGAATAACCATTCATGGGTTCAGGATTCAATGAAAATCTGAATCTTTGATTCTTGGGTTCTGACCGGAGAAGGCCTGAGAATAGGACGACTCGAGGAAAGCGAGGCAGGGCAATCAACCCGAGGACTAATGTATACGTACTTCACAAAATTCACAATGTTGTTCACGAAAGTGCTCTTGTGGGCTATGACATAAGTTCAGTTCGTGTTCATACAGAAATAAGGTAACCGTTCGCAGGTCTTATCATTCTTATCATCGATGCTCTTGTGTGGTGAAGATGTTCCATCACGAATACTCTCATCATGGTTTCAGGTTTCAAGTGTCAGAAGAGAGTAGGACTGAAACTGCACTCTTAGCTTAAGCATCATAGCTTTTTTCGACTTCAAAAACCTCTCCATACACACAGCTCTTTGTTATCACTAGGTTCTTTCTCAAATCTGAAACCAGACACCTGAAACCTGTGATCCTCGAACCCGTGAACGGCTACGAAATAAGATATTTTTTTATGAGTTCAAGAGAGACAAAGATTTTAACCAAAGGATTACATTGAGTATTTTGAGGACAAAAATCTGATTCTGTCCTGTCTGCGTACAGCCAGGCAACAGGCAGGTGCATAAATTGGAAAAAATAGCAGTTTTCGTTCGGACACTAGTCATTAAGAAGTTACTGCATAGACACCGGGAAAGTTATCCGGCACGCTGATTTCAGCATTATTCAACAATTCATCTTAATTCTCCAAAACCACGGCATTATATTGATCCATTGACATTATGATGCATAAAGCTCATCTGTTTCGAAAATTCTCCAAAAAAATTTCTAAAATATTCTAAGTTTTTATGTCCAACAAAACAATCTCAGAATATGGAATACAATAACAATTTGAAATTATTGATTTTATCCTAAATAAACCTTGTTGGCACATATAATGCTATGGAAAAAAGCAAAGAGGAAAACATTTTCAGATTCTTAATCTGAAAAGGAGGAAAAAAAGGAGGCGTGCACCATGAAAATATTTAATAAGATTTTATTTCCGGTAGATTTTTCTGATGTTTCTCCGAAAATCGTGCCTTGGGTTCTTGCCATGGCAGCGAAGTTTGATGCAGAAGTTCATGTACTCTTCGTTGCGCGCAGACTCGAATATTATTCATCCGTTTACGTGGAATATGGCACCATCAATGATTTTCAAGCCGGCGTCGTCAAGGGATCACAGATGAAGATGGAGGAATTTGTGACGGCGCATTTCAGGAAACACGTTCAATGCAAGACGAAAGTGGATCTTGGAGATGCTGCTGAAGAGATATTAAAATACATAGATTCAGAGAAGATTGACCTGGTAATTATTGGCACACATGGCCGAAAAAAGTTTGAAAAACTTCTTTTCGGAAGTGTTGCTGATAAGGTTATCAAGATGTCTCCAATCCCGGTATTGAGCATCAATCCCTACAGAATCCCCCTCTCGGAAGCAGACAAAGTAATGACAGAAAGCTAAGGACTTACACGGAAAGAAATGAATCGGTTGGAGGCAAGCTTACATGAGTATTCACAACATGGATAAGATTTTTAAACCTTCATCTGTTGCTGTTATCGGGGCGAGTGACAAGGAAGGAAGTCTCGGGTGTTCCCTTATTACAAACATCGTAAAAGGTGAATACAAGGGAAAGATTTTTCCGGTGAATCCCAATTATAAATCCATAAAAGACCTTGTTGCCTATCCCTCGGTAGGAGACATCAATCAACCCACTGACCTGGCAGTTATTGCCGTTCCCATTGCAAGAGTTCCTTCTATCATCAGAGAATGTGTGAATGTGGGCATAAGCGGTGCCATTATTCTTTCTGCAGGGGGTAAAGAGACAGGGGCAGAGGGCAAGAAGTTAGAAAATCAAATAAAGATGGAAGCAGACAGAGGGGGACTCCGTATCATAGGACCAAACTGCTTTGGAATTGCATCTGCTGAATCAAGCCTCAAAGCAAGCTTTGCCAGACTCATGCCTTTATCGGGAAACCTTGCGTTTATATCCCAGAGTGGCGGAATTTGTGCCGCCATCCTTGATCTTTCAGCAAAAGAGGCCATTGGATTCAGATACTTTGCTTGCGTTGGCTCCATGCTCGATGTGGACTTTGGGGATCTTATCAACTATCTGGGGAATGACAATAATGTGAGCAGCCTCGTTTTATATGTTGAAAACCTGACCAATATAAGAAAATTCATGAGTGCTGCCCGGGCTGTATCCAGAGTGAAACCTATAGCAGTTCTTAAGGCGGGGAAATCAGCTGCTGGCGCACGCGCTGCCTCCTCTCATACAGGAGCCATGACCGGAGAGGATGCAGTCTATAATGCTGCGTTTAAGCGTGCCGGTATAGTCCGGGTCAACACCATCCAGGAACTGTTTGACTGTGCGGAACTGATGGCCAAGCAGTCTCTCCCTTCAGGGCGTGGCGTGGCCATAATTACAAATGGAGGGGGGCCGGGAGTGATGGCAACTGATGCCTTGTCATCTTATGACATAGAACCCGTCTCCCTTGCACAGGAAACAATTCAAAAATTGGACAACATCCTCCCGCCCTTTTGGAGTAAAGGAAATCCAATTGATATTCTGGGCGATGCCTCGCCGGAAGTCTGGCAGCGTACCATAGATGTGTGCATATCAGCTCGTGAAATCAATGCCCTTATTATTATCTTCCTCCCACAGGCCTTGAGCAACTCCCTCACTATTGCTCAAACCGCTGTGGATCTTCTTCAGAACAGACGCCATCCTCCTGTCTTTGCCGTGTGGATGGGAGGTGAAAGCGTGGACCAAGGTCTCCACATTTTGAACAGGGCAGGTATTCCGACTTATGAAACACCGGAGAGGGCCATCTCCGCATTTTTCTCCATGTATTCTTATAAGCGTAATCTGGAGATGCTGCAAGAGATTCCTCCGAAATTGGAACACTCTCTGGATTTTGATCGGTCCGGTGCAAAAGCAATTATTGAGGTTGCCCTGAAAGAAGGGTACGAGCTTCTCACCGAAGTGGAATCGAAATCACTCTTAAAAGCCTATGGAATCCCGGTAAACAGCACTGAGATTGCCCAAAATCCGGATGAGGCTGTGCATCTGGCTCAGAAGATCGGATACCCTGTGGCAATGAAGATCTGTTCCAGGAAAATTGTTCATAAGTCGGACGTTTGTGGAGTCCAGCTCAATCTCAGGACTGATGAGGACGTGAAAAAGGCATTTTCTACAATTACAATGAAAGCCCGTGACTACGATTCAAAGGCTGACATCTCAGGCGTCACTGTGCAACGGATGCTCCAGCAACCGGACTATGAACTCATTCTGGGAAGCAGAAAGGACCCTGACTTTGGTCCTGTGATCCTCTTTGGAATGGGAGGTATCATGACTGAAATCCTGGAAGATAAAGAAATAGCGCTTCCTCCCCTGAACAGACTGCTTGCCCGAAGGCTTATGGAAAATACAAAGATTTACCGAATTCTCAAAGGATATCGCAACAGGCCTCCGGCTCCATTGGAGTACCTCGAAGAAATATTAATCAGGATTTCTCAACTGGTTACGGACTTTCCTGAGATCGTGGAATTGGATATAAATCCGATGATCCTGTACCAAGACGTTATTTGTGCCGTGGATGCCCGGGTGATCATTCATCCTTCACGGATCACTGCCCCTCATCATCTTGTCATCAGCCCCTATCCAAACCAATATGAGACAAGGATAAGGACTAAGGACGGAGTTGATATCTTTGTCAGGCCCATCAGGCCGGAGGATGCGCCGCTTCTGGTGGAGTTATTCGAGAGCCTCTCTCCCCGCACAATTTACTATCGATTTTTCAGTCCGATGAAATCAATGTCCCATAATATGTTGGTTCGTTTTACTCAGATTGATTATGACCGCGAAATGGCCCTTGTGGCCATAGACAACACCCAAACAGATGAAAAGCTTTTAGGGGTTTCACGCCTCATGAGTGATATTGACGGGATAACTGCTGAATTTGCTGTCATGATTGCTGATCCATGGCAGGGAAAGGGAATCGGAGCAGCTCTCATGGAGCACTTGATGGCCATCGCCCGGGAGAGGGGCATAAAGACCTTAACAGGTCTTGTTTTAAGGGATAATCGAACCATGCTTGCATTGGGTCGAAAACTAGGATTTTTGGTAAAAAGCACTGAAGATCTCAGCAACTGTGAGCTCAAAATAGATTTGACGTCTCTCCCTTCAACCCAGGAAGCATTCTTTCGTAAACCTGAAACCAGAAACCCGAATCCTATGAACTTCAAACCTGTAAACGACTGCTCATAATTTTATCTACCAGGAGGATATTATGCAAGAACAGACAAAAAAAATCTTAGTCCCTGTGGATGGATCAATAAACTCTCAGAGATCTCTTGAGTATTTGACCCTCATGTATGATCCTCAAGAAAATCCGGACTTGACCCTTTTATTATTATACGTATTGCCCATATTGCCTCGCATACTCACCGATGATGAAGCATATGACGTAACAATCAGGGCGCAAATGAAAAGTGTGGAAGAAAAGCATGTGCGTATGGCTGAACAGATTTTGGGAGAAGCCAAAAGATTTCTTGAGGAGAAAGGGTTTAGGGAAGATAAGATCAGGGTTATG
>JAXHSZ010000317.1:0-9356 GCA_034190725.1 Thermodesulfobacteriota bacterium | reverse complement strand
ATTTGGCTAGTCTTTGCCTCGACAGGAGCCACGACTGTGAAAAAGCCGAAAGTGCTATTCCTCTGCACCGGCAACTCGGCCCGCAGCCAGATAGCCGAGGGGCTGATCAACCACTTTTTGGAGAGAGTAAAGACTGTGAGGACAGCAAAAGAGGAAGGATTGAGGGTTTGCTGCGGAGGAATATTCGGTCTTGGAGAGTCTCAGGAACAGAGGTTGGAGCTTGCCCTTACCCTAAAACAACTGGATGTGGACTCAATTCCCCTGAATTTTCTGAACCCCATACCGGGAACTCCTCTGGAGAATGCCCCACAACTGCCCCCTATGGAGATTGTAAAGACGATTGCTCTCTTCAGATTCATTCACCCGACAAAAGATATAAGGGTGTGTGGAGGAAGGGAAAGCAACTTGAGAAGTTTGCAACCACTGATCTATCTTTCCGGCGCAAACGCTACAATGATCGGCAATTATCTCACGACTTCCGGTAATAATCCCGTTAATGATCTTCAAATGATAGATGATTTAATGCTCTGTATCAATTCCAAATAAATATGCGAAAGACAGGAGATGGATGTGGAAAACGGATGCTCGAAACTGGAAAAGGATGATATGCAATATGTGTGGCACCCATTCACTCAGATGAAGCATTACATGGAAGAAAAACCTTTTATCATAGAAAGGGGAAAAGGTTCTTACTTATGGGATATCTACGGAAACAAATACCTTGACGGCATCTCCTCACTCTGGGTTACCGTACACGGACATTGTCGTGAAGAGATAGACAAGGCAATAATAGAACAGGTTAAAAAAGTATCCCATTCTACCCTACTTGGCCAGGCACACCCTCATGCAATAGAACTCGCCAGAAAGCTGGTGGAGATCACACCCGATGGTCTTCATAAAGTGTTCTATTCCGATAGCGGTTCCACTGCTGTAGAGATCGCTTTGAAGATGGCTTTTCAATACTGCTTGCAAAAACCTGACGGATCATCCTTGAAAAGGAAGTTTATTTCTTTAAGAAATGCTTACCACGGTGACACCATAGGTGCTGTGAGCGTGGGTGGGATCGACCTCTTTCATGAGGTGTATGAGCCTTTGCTCTTTGATACCATAAAGGTTGAAGACCCCTATTGTTATCGCTGCAGCCTTGATAAGACCTATCCATCATGTGGTCTTGCATGCCTCACTCAGGCAGAGGCATTGATTGAAAGATACCATCATGAAACAGCGGCCTTGATTATCGAACCTCTGGTGCAGGGTGCCGCAGGCTTGTTGGTTTCTCCGCCCGGCTATCTCAAAGGAATAAGAGAACTGTGTACAAGATATGGTATTCTCATGATTGCCGATGAAGTTGCCGTGGGATTCGGCAGAACTGGAAGAATGTTTGCCTGTGAGCATGAGGATGTAATCCCCGACATTCTTGCACTGGGAAAAGGAATTACCGGTGGGTATCTTCCCCTGGCGGCAACAATCACCACCGATGAGATATTCAATGCATTTTTAGGAGAATATGACGAGTTTAAGACATTTTTCCACGGCCATACTTACACTGGAAATCCTGTGGCATGTGCTGCTGCATTGGCCAGCCTTGAAGTGTTTGAAAAGGACAAAACCATTATGGAACTTCCGAAGAAGATCCATTTTTTGACAAAAGGTCTTGAACGGTTTAGGAACTTGAAACATGTTGGAGACATAAGACAGAAGGGATTCATGGTAGGGATAGAACTCGTCTCAAACAGGGATTCAAAAAAACCGTATCCACCCGGTGACAGGATTGGGATAAAGGTTATCATGGAGGCGAGAAGAATGGGGGTGATTCTCCGTCCATTGGGAGATGTCATCATCCTCATGCCGATCCTGAGCAGCACTGAAGAAGAGTTGAATGAGCTGCTATGTGTTACTTTTAACTCGATCAGACGTGTTACTGAGAAGTAATCAACAATATTTTGAAAACTCAGTATCAACAGGAGGGGCAACAAAGCCCTACACACATCCTTTGGAATGGCATATTACCGGGAATTTCATTAAAACGTGATAATCACCATGAGATCATTTGTTGATACAAGCATTCAAGCTGAGATTGACGTCCTGAAAAAATCCGGTCTGTATAGAAACCTCAAGAAGATTGCAGGGCCGATAGGCACCACTGTATCCATTGATGGGAAAGAAGTGATCCTCTTGTCATCCAATAATTATTTAGGACTTGCAACTCACCCTCGATTGATAGATGCTGCGGCTTCTGTAATGAAGCGATATGGCACAGGAGCCTGTGCATCCAGATTGATTGCCGGGAATATGGAGATCCATGAAGAGTTGGAAGAGAGGATTGCCACCTTCAAGGGGTGTCAGTCAGCCATTCTCTTCTCTACCGGATATATGGCCAACATTGGGTTGATATCATCTCTGGCAAGAGAGGGTGATCTGATCCTCAGTGATGAATTAAACCATGCCAGCATCATAGACGGTTGTAGATTGAGTAGAGCGGAAGTAAAGGTATACAGGCACAAGGATGTGAAAGAACTGAGGAACATTCTCATGAATACCGATTTGTGCGTTTCACATTCCAAACATAAAAGAAAGTTCATCATTACAGATGGAATCTTCAGCATGGATGGAGACATAACACCTCTTCCTGAGATACTGAATATTGCAAAGGAACACGATACTTTCGTCATTATTGATGATGCCCATGCCACAGGCGTCCTGGGCAAAAAAGGAATGGGAACGGTAGAATACTTTGGGGTGAGGGATGACAGGATCATACACATGGGCACCTTCAGTAAAGCCTTGGGGAGCCTGGGTGGTTATATTGCAGGATCAAAAGCCGTCATTGAATATCTGAAAAACAAAGCCCGGAGTTTTGTCTATTCCACAGCTCTTCCGCCAGGGGTCTGTGCTGCTTCCATTGCAGCCATTGAAATGCTTGAAAAGGAACCATGGATTCATGAAGAATTATGGAAGAATGTCGGAAGACTGAAAAGAGGACTCAGAGATCTGGGGTACGACACATTGGGAAGCCAAACCCAGATCATCCCAATACTCATTGGAGACACAACATTGACTATGGAATTTGCAAAGGCAATATTGGAAAAAGGGGTATATGCCCCTGGAATACGGCCGCCTACCGTGTCTGAAGGAACCAGCAGGATAAGAACAAGTGTAATGGCCTCCCACACAGAAGAACAGATAGATAAAGTTTTGAATGTTTTTAAGGATGAGGGCCGGAGACTGAGAATTATCTAATGTCCATCCATAAATGGTTCTCTCTGTGTAAGCCCTAGAAATGAGATATGAAATGAAAAGAGGAGTATTCATAACCGGTACTGACACGGAAGTGGGAAAGACTGTAATAGCTGCCGGACTGGCAAGTGCCATAAAGGCGAAAGGAATTGATGTTGGAATCATGAAGCCTGTTGTCACAGGTGCTACAAGGAACAAGGGCGGCCTGATCTCCGATGACGTACAATTTCTTCTCAGTGCTATTGAATCACATGACGAAAATGATTTGGTAAACCCTGTTGCCTTGGAATTGCCATTAGCTCCTCTTGTTGCCTCAAGGTTGGAAGAGTATGACATCGACATAAGGAAGATTCAAGATGCCTTTTCGAAGCTCACCAAGAAGCACGATTTTATAGTAGTAGAAGGAATAGGCGGGATTCTGGTTCCCATAAAAGAGGATTATTGTGTTTCAGATATGATAAAAGATATGGGCTTGCCTGTTATTGTTGTTTCAAGACCAGGTCTGGGCACAATCAATCACACCCTCCTCACAATAAGAGAAGCACAAAGTCGAGGGATAGAAGTCATGGGATTTATTATCAATGGAGCCAACAAAGAAGAGACAGGAATAGCAGAAAGAACAAATCCGAAGATAATACAGGAGTTATCCCGTGTTCCATTGTTGGGCATCTTTCCATTTGATCCCTGTGTGGATGTGTCCAAGCTCGAAATGGGAGACATTACCCAATCGACCTTGGAACATATAGATATAAAAAAGATACTGTCTTAAGTAGAGAGACATGTTCGAAACTTGTCCCAATTCTTTCAAAAAGGGAGATTTGTCTTGCCTTTTTCTGGTACTCTGGTATCATGGGGATAAGTCTCAAACCTGCCCCCACATTTGCAAATAACCCCCGGAGAGTAAGAGAGCCTCCCCTGGATTTACATCATGGACACATCTGGGGGAGGCTTTTTGTTTTTTTACTGTTTAACCACAGAAAGGAGGAAAAGCCATGACAAAGATATTGAGAATCAATACCAAAGAAAAGACCCATTCTCTTGAAGAGATGGACAAAGATCTGGCATCTCTGGGAGGAAGATCTCTCACATCGAGGATTGTCCTTAATGAGGTTCCACCGACATGCCATCCTTTAAGCAAATATAATAAATTGGTTATGGCTCCGGGATTATTGTCCGGCACCACTGCTGCTAACTCAGGAAGGATCTCCGTAGGAGCAAAATCACCTCTTACAGGAGGCATCAAAGAGAGCAATTCGGGTGGACTCGTTTCTCAGAAACTGGCAAAGTTGGGCATCAGGGCAATTATTTTGGAAGACCAACCGGAAGATGATGGTTTTTGTATGATCATTGTCAAGAAAGACTCTGTTGAAATATTACCTGCTGACGAATACATGGGACTGGGTACGGCAGAAACCATGAAAAAACTCTGGGATAATTACGGCAAACGTGTTGGAGTGTCATGCATCGGTCCGGCAGGTGAGCAGCGTCTTACCGCAGCATCCATTCAGTTCGCCGATCCCAACGGCAGGCCCGGTCGTGCTGCAGGTCGCGGAGGCCTCGGAGCTGTTATGGGTTCAAAGAAGGTCAAGGCTATTGTGGTTGATGATACAGGTTCCGGGAAAGTACCTCTCGCAGATGCCGATGCATTCAAGGTCGCGACAAAAAGGTGGGTTGAGATACTGAGGGGGCATTCTGTGACCGGTAAGAGCCTGCCAGCTTATGGCACGGCTGTGCTGATCAATATCGTCAATGAAGCAGGTGCCCTGCCCACAAAAAATTTCCGTTCCGGCCGCTTTGAATATGCCCAGGATATTAGTGGGGAAAAGATAGCCGAACTCATCGAAAAACGAGGTGGTAAAAACAAAGAAGGTTGCCATCCAGGATGTCTGATAGGTTGTTCCAATGTCTATCATGACAAGGACGGTAACTTTCTGACCTCCGGATTTGAATACGAAACAATATGGGCTTTGGGAGCCCATACAACGATTAAAGATATAGATGATATTGCCATGTTGGACCGTCTCTGCGATGATATCGGTCTCGATACAATAGAAACCGGGGTGACCCTGGGAGTAGCCATGGAAGGGGGGCTCATTCCATGGGGAGATGGCAGGGCAGCTATAGAACTTTTGAAGAAGATCAGAACAGGCGATCCCCTGGGAAAGATCATTGGTAATGGAGCGGCTTTCACAGGACAGGCCTTTGGTGTGGACCGTGTACCTGTAGTGAAGAAACAGGCCCTTCCTGCCTATGATCCAAGAGCAGTAAAAGGAGTTGGAGTCACATACTGCACAACACCTATGGGCGCTGATCATACTGCCGGATATGCTGTTGCCCCTAATATAATGAAGGTGGGGGGTGACATAGATCCTTTGAAAAAAGAAGGGAATGTAGATGTTTCCAGGGACCTCCAGATTGCAACGGCAGCTATTGACAGTGCAGGGCTCTGTCTTTTTGTAGCCTTTGCAGTCCTCGACACGGAAGACGGCGTTCAGACAATTGTGAATATGCTCAATGCCCAGTACGGCCTCAGCCTCACACCTGATGATGTGGTAAGTTTAGGAATTTCCATATTAAAAGACGAAAATCAATTCAATACAAGGGCCGGATTCACAAAGGCGAATGATAGACTGCCTGATTTCTTTGGAGAGCCTCTGCCTCCACATAATACAACCTGGGATTTTACAGATGAGGAGATACAGCAAGCTAAGAAATTCAACTAGTTTCAGATGGGGCAGTCCTCCAATACTTTCTTGATACATTGAACTTCTTCGACATGTGCGGTGAGCAAAGTACACTCTTGCCGGCTGCATGTCCCCAATGCTTTTGAATGAAGGGATATTTCATTTTAAGCTCTTGTTTGTTTCAAAACTCCGACCTTCGAAGATTCC
The DNA here is from genome assembly GCA_034190725.1 of Thermodesulfobacteriota bacterium. Classification (GTDB taxonomy): domain Bacteria; phylum Desulfobacterota; class UBA8473; order UBA8473; family UBA8473; genus JAXHSZ01. The sequence continues at coordinate 3,228 of JAXHSZ010000317.1, read as the reverse complement.
TCCCCCTTGATGGGGAAGGTGAAGTGGGGGTGAAAAACGGCTGAACAGTCAATGTATTTCTCTTTTTTATCATACTGCATATTTCCCCCTCCCTCCCTCCCTCACTCCCTCCCACCAGGGGAGGGAGGAATTTTTTCGAAGGCAATCTATTCCCTTCATGAAACAGCATTGACGCTTGTCCCAACCCTGCTCAACCACACAGGTTGAACTTATTCAAGCAGTAAAAAAATGCGCCATCTGTAAAGACAGCACGCAAGTGAATTCCCAAATGGCTACTATACTCTTCAATGCATTTTCATTTCTTCAGAAGAAACTCAGAGAGCAAGGGCAGCCGTACTCTAATGTCTCCATCGATGTTGATGATAGGATTACAGTGATGGATCTCATGACCGGCATGGGTATCTCTTCCCACGATGTTGAGGCCGTTTTTATCAATGGTTCTGTCAAACCCCTTGATACTCTGCTTCAGGATGGAGATCGTGTGGCTCTTGTTCCGCCGGGTGCCCCAGGACCATATCGCGTACTTTTAGGGATGATAAAAAAGTCGAAGACTGAAACTACATAGTGTCTGAACGAAAACCAGAGAGTTTTCTTAAGTTCAAGGAAGATGAAGATTTTAACCGCATGAGTACATTGAGTATTCTGAATACTAAAATCTGAGTCTGACGCAGCAATGGGGAAAAATAGCAGTTTTCGTTCGGGCACCTCATGGGCCTTTCATAATGGAGCGATATATTCAAGTGAGGCTATTTGCATCTTTAAAAGATTTCTCACCCACGGATCCGGATAACTTCCCTATATCACACGGTGAAACCATTAAAAGTGTCCTGAAACGACTCGACATTCCCCAGAATGAGGTGAAGCTCATCTTCATTGATGGTGTAAAGAAGGATGTTACATACAGGTTGCAGGGTGGTGAGAGGGTCGGCATCTTCCCGCCCGTAGGAGGAGGTTAATATTATATGAAAATGAAACTCACGGAGGAAATTGCCAAACTCTCAAAAGAAAGCAACCACCAGGACGGCGATTCCTACCGTAGCATTTCAGTTGAAAGTACATTAAAAATATCTCAAATTCATAGATGCCATGGTCGTGATGTGGAGATCACTGCACTTGAAGCAGGAATTGTTCCGGAAAGATACGCACGGAATATGAAGACATATTCGCATACACAGCAAGCTGTGCTGCTCAAATCAACAGTGAGCATTGTTGGCTTGGGGGGGCTTGGGGGAGTGGTGGTGGAGATACTCGCCCGCATGGGGACAGGATCCCTCAATCTCATCGATGGGGATATCTTTGAGGAGAGCAATTTAAACAGACAGTTTCTCAGTTCTGAAAAGGCACTTCAACAAACAAAAGCAGAGTCTGCAGAGAAACGAATTAATGCAATTAATTCGTCATTGATAATCCATACTCACCCTGAATACGTGAATGAAGAGAATGCCGTTGATTATTTGGGCAAGTCAGATGTGATTGTGGATTGCCTCGGAGGAATACAGGATAGATTCGTATTGGAGAAGGCTTCAAAGAAAGTCGGTTGCCCTTTGATCTCCGGAGCGGTTGCAGGACTTTCCGGTCATGTGACCACCATATTTCCCAATGACTTAGGGTTGGAGTCCATATACGGCAAACCAAGTGACTTACCGGCATCAGGGGCAGAAGCATCTCTTGGTTGTCTGCCCCAGATTGTAACCCTGGTGGCAGCCATTCAGTGTTCTGAAGTGGCAAAGATAATTTTAAATAAAGAAGTACTCTTTAGAAACAAGATATTCACCATCGATCTTCTGGAAAACGTCTTTGAAATACTTGATCTGGCCGGATAGAATTGATGCAACTTCTTGTCCCAATTGCAGGGACATAATTCTCACTGCACAGTTTTAAACTTTCTAGCGACTCTTTCCGGAAAGGGCCAGAATCTCACTCGCTATTTCTTCGATGGGTTTGCCTGTCACATCAATGACCGGCCACTTTGGCGGCTTGTCGAATATTTTAAGTGCATACACCACCTCACGACGCACATGATCCAGATCTGCATAGTCACCGATAGATCTTCCTAAATGCTGCTCTCGCACGCGACGCAATGATGCCAGCCATCTGCTATTGATTGTCAGGCCAAATACACGACCGGGCGGTATTTCATTCAGGATAGCTGGTGGCTCTATATTCAACACAATGGGGATATTGGCGGCAAACCAGCCTTTGAATGCCAGATACACACTCAAGGGAGTCTTAAAGGTGCGAGAGACCCCCACAAGGACGATCTCAGCCTGGTATAATTCTTCTGCATGGAGGCCATCGTCATGGCGAAAAGCAAACTCCATTGTCTCCATACGCCGAAAGTATTCGTCGGTTAACTGACTGAAGAGCCCTGGTTTCTCCGTAGGAGAGACTGAGAACTGCTGAGAGAGCCTGGCAAGGAGTGGTCCCATCAAATCTATGGTCTCCACATTGCTCAGTCGACCAAGGTGAACCATTTTATCACGGAGTTCATTAGATACAAGGGTATGCACAATGAATCCTCCAGCTTTTGCGGCCTCATCAATGACCTGATGAACTTGTTCCTCTGTCCTCACTCCCGGTCTTCGCTCAATTCCTACTGACAACCCTTCAAACTGGACCAACGCAGCGTTCAGTGCTCGTTCGGCAGTCCCCCCTGTACCATCGGATACCACGAAAACATGATACATACGGTATCTCCCGCTCTTTTTTGCTTGTAAATACACTTAAACCTTGAACCCATGAACGGCTATGTCGTTTTATACTTTTTAATATAATCCATTCCATATTCATATGTCAATGGAACATTCACCGGCATGTGTGGTTGTGAGAATTCGTGGATAATACCCACGAAATTAAACATTTCAGTCTTCCATGTAGGCAAGGACCTTGATGATTTGTGGGATCAGCATGCATGCCAGATCCCTGCGGCTTCCTCCGCACAGAACGGTGATCAGTCTTCCAGAGCACACCTTTTCAGCAAGCTGCCTTATTTTTACTGCAAGCATTGAATGGAACTCGGGTGTGAGTCCCATATCTCCATAATCACCTATGGTTCCGTCATACCCCCAGTTCCAGAAAAGTAATTCAGGTTTGTGATGGGTAATATGTTTTTCAAATGCTTGCTCGGTAACCGAAATGTATCCTTCATCTCCCATGTTGTAATGCACATGTATGTTGACATTTCCGTCTTTTTCATATGAACTTCCTGAACAGAAGCATAAATAAAGA
>JAXHSZ010000316.1:0-20620 GCA_034190725.1 Thermodesulfobacteriota bacterium | reverse complement strand
ATTGAGCAGTGTTCAGTGACCCCTTTGACGCAGATGAATAACATTCGACTCTTCATCATGAAAGAAACCGGCGTTTTTGAACCTGTCGTTCAATTCTCCTATCTTCCCCTTATTCCAGCTTGAGGTCTTTGTGAAATAACCGGTGATTCTTGTAATACCTTCTGTCTCATCGGAGCCGCAATAATTGCATCTTCGCATCAATCCTCTGGCAGTCTTTCCGCATGATGTGCAGGTGGTAAATTCCGGAGAGAAAGCTATCTGGTCATTTTGAGTGTCTTTGAATGTCTTTATCACAAAATTTGCAAGGGACTCCTTGGACGGTCTTGCTTCACCCAGCCATATATGGGTCAGAGCTCCAGCTTCTATTAACGGATGGAAGAGCCCTTCCTCTCTGACCCGTTCAATGGGATTAACGTGTGATGAGACGGGAATATATGTGGAATTTGTATAATAGACCTCTGCCTTTGATATATCCCCTTTTACTATGTGACCCGATTGCGGTGAATGATATCTGAGATCCAATTTGGCAAAACGATAAGCCGTACTCTCTGCGGGTGTTTGTTCAAGAACGAACCTCATCCCGTGTTTTTTATTGTATTCATCGGTCAATAATTTCATATGAGCGATTATCTTGAGACCGAACTTAACGGCATCTTTTGACTGATTCAACTCTTCACCGGTATGGATCTTGACAAGCTCATTCAATCCAAGCATTCCGATCAGATACGTAGCTCTATGCATTCTGAGATAGGGGGAGCCATCTTTGTCCATGGTGAGCAATGCTAAAGGACCTTTTTCTTTAAGGGATAACAGCTTTTCTATAAAGGCCTTCTTTTGGAGATGGGCCTGGACGGCCATTTCCATGAAGTCAGTGATATTCGAGTACAATTTGGTGTCATCACCCTCGGCCAAGTACCCCATTCTCGGCAGGTTCAAGGTGACATTCTGAAGAGCCGAGTATCTCATCTTCCAAGGTTCTTTTGCATCATCAAGGTCTGAGTCCTCCAGTTTGAAGCTCAACCTACAACATTCCGAAATCTTGGCTGTATCACCCCTGTCAAATACAAAATACGTGTTGCCTTTTTCGCTGGCAATATCACATATATGATTCAGGAATGCTTCATGTCCTGGTGTTTGAAAGAATTTTTCCGTAATGTGGACCAGGGGTTTGGGAAAGAAGAACGGTCTGCCGACTCCATCACCTTCTTTGAATACATCGAATATGAACCAGACGAACCTTTGGGCTTCTTCCAGATAGTATCCATACGGTTTGCCTGTATATGTACCACCTGGACCTATAGCAGGGACATCTTCGAAGTGTTTCGGCACTTCCCAGTAGAGGTTAATGTCCGTAAAGATTGCCTGTCCCCCTCGAGCCACTGCTTGTTGGGAAAACTCAAAGATCAGCATCTGTGCCAGCTGCTTTACATAGTCGTCACTGAGCCCAACCAAGTAAGGGGCAAAGAAAAGATTGACGGCGTCCCACCCAATAGCACCGGCAAAATGGCTCTGTAATGCAGCGGCAAACTTCACCATATGAGCCAAAAGAACCTCCGGATGCTGAGCAGGCTTGGCTATGGAGAGGGAATTGGGGAGGTTGAGACCAAACTTCTTGATGTATTCAAGGGATTGTCCTGAGCAATAAGGTCGGTCGATAAATCCCAAATCATGGATATGTATGTCTCCCCGCATATGGGCATCCCCGATCTCTTGTGAAAAGACATTCAGGAGGGCATATTCCTTTTTTATCATTTCTGCCAGGGTGAGATTTGTGGCTTCTGGACCATGAGGCACATTGGCATTCTCTTTGTTGGGATGGAGGATAAGCTGGTCAACATCATACAGGGGAACGCCAAGGCGGGTGTGCATCTTACGGGCCTGTTCCAAACCTCGTTCAACGAGCTTGGCATCCACCAATTCCCTAATAAGAGGGGCTGTGACTACTGAGATTTTGGAATTGATAATTTGTTTTTCCACTTCTTTGCTGATCTCTTCTGCAGTATCCCTTTCGATGTAGGTTTCCCTTACCAGAGCATCAACAATTCGCTGCCTGTTCCACCCTAAAAGGTCCTCTTTGGAGGTGCGAACAAATAGAGCCATATCAGTGGTTTCTTCAGCAGTTTTCATCATTGTTCCGTCAATCTTAATCCCTTTTAAGGCGGTCATAAAATTCCTCCAGAAGCCAAAGATTTTTGAATGTAGATTGTATATTATCACTTGATATTGTATGATTCGAAATATATGCCACAATATATGGTATGTCAAGAAAAAAAGTTAAAAAATTTTTTTTTTCAAATAAACAGAAAAATGGTCGATTTTAGTGATTGACATCCCCTTCACCATTTGATAATTAGTTAAACAATTAATATGGGGTGTACTCTTTTTATAAGAATGAAATTTTCTTTAAACGGCTCTTATTCGGGAAAGGGGGTGAAGTGGTTTTAGGCATTGTTTATATGATATTAAAATGATTAATTGGAGGATTATAAAATGGACGTTATTTTGATCTGTCGAGATGCTTTGGAGAACTCGCTTCTTGGCAATTTGGCTATGGCCATGGAGGTCAAGAAGAATGGAACCGATGCAGGTGTTGTTTTTACTCAGGAAGCGTTAGCCGCACTGGCTGGAGAACCTTTCAGGTGGTCGCCTCTCTTGGAAAATCGACCAACAAAGATGAAAGTGTCTAAGAATGCAACAGCCATGGGCATCCAGATGACAAGTGAAAAAGACAAGAGGTGGACGGATACCGGCCGTTTGATCAAATTTGCAAAGGATGCCGGTGTTCAGCTAATGGCTTGCCCAATGTGGGCAAAGCTCCTTGACGTAGAGGATAAACTTCCCCCTGAAGTTACTGTCTTGGATTCTCAAGAGATGCTCAAAAAGATGAACGAAGCAAAAACAATAATAGGAGGATTTTAGCCATGGCATGGTCAGAATGGGAACCTGTTACAAATTTGGACCTGAAAGAGGTCGTATACCACAAAAAGTATAAAGACACGGGCGGCGGTGTGGCCAGGATAATGTTCAACCGTCCCGAGAAGATGAATGCCATGACGAACCATGGATGGGCTGAGATAGCGCAAACCGTGTCTGAAGCCAGCAATGATAAGGATATCGCTGTTGTGGTTTATATTGGTAACGGCAATCATTTCGGTGTCGGTGGTGACATGAATTGGGAAGCTGACGGTGGTCTTCAGGGACCGGGTGGAATGGCATTAGCCAGTGTTCCGGACTTTGACGGTGCAATCGCAAACTGTCTGAAGCCGGTTATCGCTGCCGTCAGGGGATATTGCATTGGCGGACACAATCATCTGGCCTATCATTGTGATTTCACAATAGCCTCCGATACAGCAATATTCGGCCAGAATGGTCCGAGAGTTGCCAGCCCCGCCCATGGTCACCTGGTGGCCTCTTCAGCGTACGTTCTGGGGTTGAAAAGAGCAAAAGAGATGTGGATGCTTTGCCGACAATATACGGCTCAAAGAGCTTATGAAATGGGACTCGCCAATGTTGTTGTTCCCGATGCGAAATTAGAAGATGAAGTGGACAGATGGTGTGAGGATTTAATGAGCCTTTCTCCGAGTTGTCTGCAAATTGTAAAACAGAGTTTTAATGCGGTTGGAGATGATATACAGTGGACATCAGGAAGGATTCTCGCTTTTCTTGCACCGGACTTTTTTGAAAGGGCTGAAGTGAAAGAGGCTCATGAGGCATTCTTTAACAAGAGAACCCCGAATTTCTGGAAGGATGCGAAAAAGGGCTAGAGCACTGTAATATGCTCTGAAAATATTTGAAGATGAGGTGGCAGGATGGCGTGAATAGAGTGGGCTGCCCTGCCGTCTCACCACACCGCCATTCTACCACAAAAAGGCCTTCCCGCCTCAGTCACGACAACTACATTTGTTGCACTGTTCTTTCTCATTTTTCGAAACTCATCACGCTCACTAATGTTGTTCAGTATCATGCGTCCATGAATGGTTATTTTCCACAATCTCTCCGTCAGACCCAGATGGAAAAGTACATGAAAACATGACTTAACTTGCTCAATTGATTTCCGTATTAAAAACTTGCTAAAAATATCTCTTTTTGAATGAACATTCCATAATGAAAGCCTAAAAATCTATTGCAATAATTCTGTATTTATGGTATAAATGCTGCTTTGTTTATTATTCTGCCAATTTCATATGATAGGTGATAGGCTGAATGATTGGTTTACGCTGACAGTTCCTTTTCCGCAACTCAATGCAGGCTTTTGATTCATCCAGGACTCAATCCACAGTCCATGCGTTTTTGGTAACCGAGTCATCTGACTTGAATGTTTGAAATGCTTTTTTTATTTGTCCCAAAAGTTCCCACCTAAAAACCCTGCAAATGTTTGCTTCAAAGGACATTTCGTAACAATCGATTCTGATGCCAACATTGACCCGTACCACTTACCGTTGTGTTATAGGGCAAGAATAGACTTATAAAAGGAGTTCTCAATGGGATTATTAGATATTTTCAAGAAAGGGAAGACTCTCACCTATACTGAAGTGAGAGAAGCCATTGTAAAGAAGGATACTCAACAGTTAAAGAAGATTTCCATTGAATCTTTTTCCACACGACACAGATCGGGAGACAGTCCGGCATATTTTTGCGCAGAGAATGATCATAAAGAATGCCTCAGGATCATCTCCGAAAGGGCACCAAATAGCCTTACGATTCAAACTGCATTCGGTGCGACCCCAGCTTTTATAGCTGCAGAAAAGGGTCATCTTGAATGTCTGAAAATCATTACTGAAAGAGCACCGGATACCCTTAAAACACAGACCACACGGGGGGCAATCCCTGGAGCAACACCTGCATTCATCGCAGCGGAAAGAGGTCAAAAAGCGTGTCTGGAATTCATCTTTGAGAAAGCACCCGAGGCATTAAAAATTCCGGACAGAAATGGAAAGCTTCCGGCATTTGTAGCTGCTGAGAAGGGGCACAAGGACTGTCTCGAATTTATCTTTGAAAAGGAGCCTGAGACACTCAAAACACCGAACAATAATGAAGAGGTCCCGGCATTTGTAGCTGCTGAGAAGGGGCATAAGGACTGCCTGGAATTCATCTTCGAAAATGATACGGAGACACTCAAGACGCCAAACAATGAAGGCAAGACGCCGATGTTTATAGCAGCGGAGAAGGGGCAGAGAGAATGTTTAGAGTTTCTCTTTGAGAAGGAGTCGGAAACAATTACGGTTCAGGACGAGACCGGTGCGACCCCTGCTTTCATAGCGGCAGAGAAAGGCAGAAGAGAGTGTCTTGAATTCATCTTTGAGAAAGCTCCGGAGACACTCAAAGCACCAAATAATGAAGGCAAGACTCCGGCATTTATAGCAGCGGAGAAGGGGCAGAGAGAATGTTTAGAGTTTCTCTATGAGAAGGAGCCGGAAACAATTATGGTTCAGGACGAGACCGGTGCGGCCCCTGCTTTCATAGCGGCAGAGAAAGGCAGAAGAGAGTGTCTTGAATTCATTGCCGAGGTTGCTCCTGATTCATTTAGAACAGAGAATAAGAAGGGTCAAAACGCCCTGACAATCGCCACATTAGAGAATCATAAAGAGTGCAGGGACATCATTGTTGCTGTGGCTGAAAAATATGGTTATAGTCTCATAGATTGAGAGTTCAGATGATGTCTGATACAAGTAAGTAGATTCAAGGCAAGACTCTTTCGACTGTTTATAATATATAACGAGTTGTTGATATGAAAGAGTTCATTGACCAGCCTTTGTACAGGATATGTTCTTTCTGCTTCATTTCCATATCTGTTTTTCATCTCTTCCTCAAAGAGAGCTACTATCTTGTCCTTCATTCTCAATTCCGTATCCACAAGAAAAACAGCAATATGTGGCATAAGGTCCTTTGTGCGGTTTACAAAGGCAGTTATTTCATTGATCTCAATTCCCTTTGGAGGAGATGATTTTACTTCCACATAGATGAGATATTGTTCCCATTGAGCAAGAACATCATAATCTCCACCCGCTGAAGTATCCTTGAAATTGACGCCATAGAGAGCAGGACAGAGAAACTCCCTTTTAAATATTTCTGATACATACCATTCAAGGGTGGGGCCAAAGCTGTGGACAGGGTTAATTGCAAGCATATATTTGTCGCCTTCATAGACCTGGATAACACCAAGCTCTTCCAAGAAATCCAGGTACTTTTTTGCAGATTTTGTACAACAATACCTCGTAAGACTCTCCACTTCAAAGGAATTTCCTTTCTGTATCATATCCCTCAGAAAAAGTCTGAATGAATATTTCTTCAACATTTCATAAAAAGCATTTTTTAAATTTTGAGGTATGTCCTTTGGGATCAGTGTCATTTCAGTAGCATTTTCTTTACATATTTTGAGACCTCTCCTTTGAATCATCTCCTTTAAGGATCTGATCTTTTGTATCCCAATGTTCCTTTTAAGACTGGCAACTTCCTGAGAAAGCCTCTCTATGTCCATTTTCAACCAACCAATGTCTCTGGACAATTCATTTTTCGCCATAACGATTCTATCAAGTGCAATGTCGTTCATACAGATAACCTACTCAATCTGTAATATATTCTGTTATCGTAATTGTCTGGCTTTTTGAAAAGAGTCGCGTAGGCGGCAATTACGTATGAAAATTTGAACGCCGTTGAAGTTTGCTGATGACTTTCTGTTTCGTATCACTATAAATAATACTGAATTTCCTTGAAGAGCCCTACGGATTATTTGACATGGATTTCGTGATTATTATAAAGTTTGTTTAAATTGTGTCAATGGCGCTTTTCCAATTGCATATACATTGAAGCCCAGATTAAAAAGCTCTTTATGATCTAAAATATTTCGTCCGTCGAAGATGAAGGCAGGCTGACACATGGATTTAAAGATACGTTTAAAGTCAAGGTTTCGATAAATTTCCCATTCCGTGAGGATTGCTATGGCGTGTGCTCCTTCGGCTGCCTTGTAAGGGTCGATCTCAAAAGTTACAAATTCTTTAACATCACTCAGGTCTTTTTTAGCATTACTCAGAGCTTGGGGGTCGGAGACAATGACTTTGGCCTTTTCATCAATCAATCCCCGTGCGATATAAATGGCCGGCGATTCCCGAGTATCACCGGTGTTGGCTTTAAACGAAAAACCGTAAAGCGCAATTCTTTTTCCGGCTGCTGTATTGAACATGCTGCTGATCATATTCTGGATGAACCTCCTTTCCTGCCATTCATTTATCTGAACTACCGATTCCCAATAATTTGCCACTTCGTAGAGGCCGTAGCTTTGACTGATATACACCAGATTGAGGATGTCCTTTTTAAAACAGGAACCGCCAAACCCAACACTGGCTTTTAAAAACTTTGGGCCTATTCTTGAATCCATTCCCATGGCATAGGCCACTTCATCGATGTCCGCTTCGGTTTTTTCGCACAGGGCCGATATGGAATTGATGGATGATATCCTCTGGGCCAGAAATGCGTTTGCTGTCAGCTTTGAAAGTTCCGAACTCCATACATTGGACTCAATTATTTTTTTTCGGGGAATCCAGTGTGCATAGATCTCAATTATCTCATTCCTTGCCTGGATCCCCTCAGGGGTGTCTTTCGATCCAATCAAGACCCTGTCCGGATTTTCCAGATCTGCGATGGCCGTGCCTTCTGCCAGAAATTCAGGATTTGACACGACCTCAAACCGGACATTCCTGTTGTTTGCATTCAATATCCGCTCCATGGCTTCCGCAGTCCGTACAGGCAATGTAGACTTTTCAACTATGATCTTATCACTCGTAGAATTAGCCAGAATCTGCCGAGCGGTTTTCTCCCAGTATTGGAGGTCAGCAGCCTTACCAGTTCCCTGCCCAAAGGTCTTTGTGGGTGTGTTGACAGAGACAAAGATAATGTCTGTTTGTTTTATGTGATCGTCTATTTCAGTAGAAAAGAAGAGGTTCTTGCCTCGTACCTTGCGTACCAATTCATCCAGACCTGGTTCATATATGGGAAGATTCCCACTATTCCATTCACAGATCCTTTTTTCGCTTATATCGACTACAGTCACTTTGTATTCGGGGCATTTGACCGCAATCATTGCCATTGTGGGCCCGCCCACATAACCGGCTCCTATGCATAAGATTCTTTTTTTAAAATCCATAGTCTCTCCTTTCAATGATGAATCGTATTTTTCCTTTTTTCAAAAAAATCGTGCATATATTAACCTAAGTTTTATTTATCCCGGTATACTATATCATACCATTGATGATCCTTCCCTATTTCCGCTCTTTCATATCTCTTCGCAGCTGCCGCGGCCAATTCCTTTGTCTCATCGAACCCATATCTTGGACTAATATGCACAAGAACCGCTTTGTGGATATTTGCTCGAGAGGCAACTCTTGCAGCATCATCCGCGGTCATATGTCCCCGGGTCTCAGCCTCTTCGCTGTGTTTTGGGAGAAACATTCCATCAAGGAATGCTATGTCCGTATTTTTACTCAAGCGATATAAGGCTTTATTAGGCCTCGTGTCCACAGCGTAACATATGTGACGCCCGTTCCGTATATTTCCTGAAACCTGATTCGGTAATATCTGCCTTCCATCTTCAAGGGTCACATTCTCTCCTCTCTGGAGACTTCCCCAGAGAGGACCTTCGGGGATCCTTAAGGCTCTGGCAGCATCAGGCTTGAACTTCCCAGGACGGCTCTTCTCCTCAAATCGATATCCAAGGCAGAAGGTTGTGTGCTTGAGTGGTGCCCAAAAGATCTGAGTCAATTCGTCCTGGTAGGCCAATTCGGAAACAGTTTCATTCCATTCTACAAATGTGATTGTGAAATTAAGGAAAAACTCTAAATGTTTATGTATGTCGGCGACAAAACTCTTAATGCCTGGTGGGCCAACGATTGTAAGTGGCGGAGAATCCTTCACCTGGGATTTCATCATTAATAGTCCCGGAATTCCGAGACAATGATCTCCGTGGAGGTGGCTGATGGCAAGTACCCTCAGATGTTTGATCCCCAATTTTACTTTCTTAAGACTTATTTGAGTTCCTTCCCCGGCATCAAACATGTATAAATGTCCTTTAAAACGGATAGCCAAGGATGTAAGAAACCTGAAAGGCATGGGCATCATGCCCCCTGAACCCAGGAGTACACAATCCATCATGTCACCTCTTTCATAAGGATCTGTAAAGGAATAACTAACGCATATGGGCACTCAGATTAAGGTCAGGTTCGTTTGATCCGAAAACGCAAAACCAGAGGAATAGTCGAACTTATTTCTTTATGGACCCTCAAATTACACCAATTAGTAGTCAGGCTATTGAGATTCCAGAGGATATGAAAATTCCTTCTTCCCATGGTGCCAGAGTGCCAATTTTTTTACGCAGACCATGATTCAGTAGATCAAGGCACTGTAATTGTTCAATTTAACAGATTAAGATTAATGTATCAACGAATTAATGGTCAGTTACATTTTTATATCTACTTGTACCTTAAAAGTGATATGATAAAATATAATATAAAAGTTGGAAAAGAAGCATTGATCCAGTTGAGCAGAAAATGCAATCAACAGATTACTTTCCAAAAGAAGATGAACCCTGTTGTCTTGTTATCCCTGCGGCAGGTATCGGCAAAAGGATGAGATCCGTAAATCCACGTATGCCTAAGGAGTTGCTTCCTGTGGGAAACAAACCCTCTATACAATATGCGGTGGAAGAAGGGCTTTCGGCAGGCATAAAATATATTGTTATCATCATCAGTCGGCAGAAAGAGATAATCAGAAGGTATTTTGAAGATAAGACGTTCAGAAGATATGTATTCCCCCATGCTGCCGATACAATGGAAAAGATTGATAATGAGTGTGCCATAGTCTTTCGATACCAGGATGAACCTAGAGGAGAATCCGATGCCATACATTTGGTAAGAGATGTTATAGGTGACAATGCCTTATTTGTAGTTTGCCCTGACAATATCTATTTGCCTACACCAGGGGCACTCAAAGCACTTAAGGCTGTTTTTTTACAATACGGAGTAGATGTTACAGCACTTATGGAATTAAGAAAATACAATGCCTTCCGGGTGAGTCATTCCGGAAGAGTGGATGTCCAGCCTATGGCCGAAAACGTGTATTGCATCGTTTGTCTTCACCCAAAGGGACAGGGACACTTTATCCCAAGGTTTGAAAGAGAACTCCGTGCTTGCGGAATGTATGTTTCAGGCTCTCATCTTTTTGATTACATAGAAAGGGCAAGAGAGAAAGTTAAAGACGGTGAATTTACCGATACCCCAGTTCGTGCTCTCATTATGAAGGAAAGAGGGCTTCTTGGGTGCCTTCTTCCTGGCAGCCTTTTTGACATTGGAAATCCTAAAGGATATGAGATCTGTCTCCAAAAAATAAATACTTCCACTTTCTCGGCTGAGTTTTTTCATAACCGGGGAACGACAGAACAGCAATGATTGATAACCAGTTGATCATGAAAAATTTCCTCTTGCAATAATAAATGTGATATGATAAATATAAAATTTTGCCTGATATATCATTTTACAATTCTAAAAGCCAAGTATCATGCGCTTGATTTATCATTATGCCGAGAACCGTCCAGACTTCTAAGATAATCCCATGAGGGCTAGTGCAGAAATAAGTTGGCATTTTGGTTCTCGGATTTAGGTCATATTTGACCGTTCCGATCGATGAAAACCACTGGAATAGTATCACTGTTTTGGATATCTTGTGATTGAACAATGTGTTAAGATGGCCTGAAGACGAGATGCGAAAATAGTAAGTTATTTGCGCGCAAATTCCGTTTCTGGATAGGCACGAATTCTATTTTCAATATATTATGAAGGATTCCACCCGATAACATGTTGAAATTTGGTATATGATGATTTGTAATTGACATCCAGTCACATGGAGTGAGAAATGTCTGATAACCAACCGAGGAGGAGAATTGATGTTTGATGTTACTATGAAGCAATTGTTGGAGGCTGGAGTTCATTTTGGACATCAGACGAAGCGATGGAACCCGAAGATGAAAGAGTATATCTTTGGAGCGAGAAATGGGATTTATATCATTAACTTACAAAAAACAGTTCACTTGTTTAGAGAGGCCTACAATTTTATAATTGAGACGGTGTCAAAAGGTGAATCTGTTTTGTTTGTTGGAACAAAGAGACAGGCACAAGAGGCCATTGAAGAAGAAGCGAAGAGATGTAATATGTTTTATGTTACGAATAGATGGCTTGGGGGTGCTCTGACGAACTTTCAAACCATCAGGAAGAGTGTGGATAGGCTGAAGAAGATTGAATCTATGAAAGTTGATGGGAGTTTTGAAAGTCTTCCTAAAAAAGAAGCTTTAAAGCTTGAAAAGGAAAGGGAGAAACTCGAAAAAAACCTCGGTGGGATCAAAGAGATGGATAAACTGCCAGGGGCAGTATTTGTCATAGACACCAGAAAAGAAAGGATAGCCGTCGCCGAAACAAAGAAGCTTGGTATTCCCTGTGTCGGCTTAGTAGATACAAATTGTGACCCTGATGATATGACCCATGTGATTCCGGGCAATGACGATGCCATAAGAGCGATACGGTTGTTCACATCAAAGGTAGCAGACGCCTGCTTGGAAGGAAGAAGGCTGCATGAGGAAAAGATTGAAGCAGAGGCCAGGGAGGAGGAAGCTTCAGATGCAGAAATAGAAGAAGGCAGGGAAGAAGCTATTGAAAGAGAGTTGGAAGCATAAGAAACGCAAAGAATGATAACATGATTGACCAGAGGGTTTTTAAAGGAGGTAATGAGCGGGGCTATGGAGATTACGGCAGTTGCAGTTAAAGATCTGAGAGAGAAAACCGGTGCTGGGATTATGGATTGCAAAAAGGCCCTGAAGGAAACTGAAGGTGACGTTGAACAAGCCATAGACTATCTGAGAAGAAAAGGACTGGCGGAAGCAGCCAAGAAGACGGGTCGAGTTTCAAAAGAGGGGATGATAGAATCTTATGTCCATCCAGGAGGAAAAATAGGTGTACTTGTTGAGATCAATTGCGAGACTGATTTTGTGGCCAAGACTTCTGACTTTGCTGAGTTTACTAAAAATATAGCAATGCAAGTCGCTGCTGCAACCCCCCTTTACTTAGAGAGAAAAGTTGTTCCAGAAGCAGTTGTGGAAAAGGAAAGGGGAATATACAAGGATCAGGCGTTGGAATCCGGGAAACCTGTGAAAGTGATTGATAGAATCGTTGATGGGAAGATGGAGAAGTATTTTTCTCAAATCTGTTTACTGGAGCAGGCATATGTCAGAGATCCTGATGTAACGGTTAAAGAGTTACTCGATGGGTTAGTCGCAAAACTTGGGGAGAATATCTCCATAAGACGTTTTACCCGATATCAGTTGAGCGAAAATCTGGACAATGAAAGAAGTTAGAATAAAAAGGATTCTCCTCAAATTGAGTGGGGAAGCCTTGATGGGTGATGGGGAATATGGGATAAGCCCAATATTTATAAAGAACATTTCATCTGAAATTAAGGAGATAGTCGATTTAGATGTAGAAGTGGCAATCGTAGTAGGAGGTGGGAACATATTTCGTGGTATAGAGGCATATGCTCACGGAATGGATCGTTCCATGGCTGATAACATAGGGATGCTGGCTACTGTTATTAACAGCCTGGCTCTGCAAGACGGATTAGAAAAAATAGGGATTTCCACAAGGATTTTGTCAGCCATAGAGATGGGACAGATAGCAGAACCATACGTTCAAAGACGAGCCATCCGTCATCTTGAGAAGAAGAGGGTCGTAATCTTTGGAGCAGGGATCGGATGCCCATATTTTACCACAGATACTGCTGCAGCATTAAGAGCAAAGGAGATAAATGCCGACATAATGCTTAAAGCGACAAAAGTCGATGGGGTGTACACAAGTGATCCCATGGTAGACAGGAATGCCAAGAAGTTTGAAACATTACGTTACATCGATATCCTTAAGAAAGATCTCAAGGTCATAGATTCTACTGCTGTATCTCTATGTAGAGACAATAATCTGCCCATTGTTATCTTTAACCTGACTGTTCCAGGAAATATCAAGAGATCTGTTTTAGGGGAAAAAATCGGAACGAAGATAGCGGGATAATGTATGAAAGAAGAGGTTATACAAGAACTGAAAAGCAGTATGGAGAAAGCCATTGAGGTTCTTCGTAGAGAACTCAGCAGAGTGAGGACAGGTAGGGCTTCCCTTTCTTTACTCGATGGAATAAAGGTTGAGTACTATGGAGAACATACACCCCTCAACCAGGTGGCTACCCTCTCTGTTCCTGAGGCTAAATTGATCATGATCCAGCCCTGGGACAATTCCATTATTGGAAATATAGAAAGGGCAATACAGAAATCAGGATTGGGACTCACTCCCAATAGCGACGGAAAGATTATCCGCATTCCGATTCCCACTTTGACTGAAGAGAGAAGACAGGAATTGGTCAAGGTGGTCAGAAAGATGACCGAAGACTGCAAGGTCTCTTTGAGAAATGCAAGGAGAGAGTCCAATAGTCTGCTCAAGGACCTGAAGAAGGAGAAGGAGATATCGGAAGACGAGCAACACAAGCTCCAAAATGATGTTCAGAAGATCACAGACGAATATGTGGAGAAGTCGGAAGAGATTTTAAAAGCCAAAGAGAAAGAGGTCCTGGAGATCTAGTGAGTGGTCATCCTGAAATGTGATTTTGTAAGGTTGAGGAAGACGAGGATTTTAATTACAGGAATACACTGGGTTAGTGGGGATACATTGCAATGTGTCCTTCATCTGAGTCTAAGCAGACATTGGCGAAAAAGTCATTTCAGGATGGACACCAGTGTATAAGTGGAGTTAAAATTTTTGCCGTATATAATCAGTGATGACTGTGTGGCGTGTGGAACGTGTGTGGAAGAGTGCCCATCCCATGCCATAATAGAAAATAATGATACCTATACAATTGATAGAGATGAATGTACAGAATGCGGTGTTTGTTTGGAGATATGCCCCACAGAGGCAATAATTGAGGAATAAAAACCCATAAGATTTCCTATCGTGCTTGTTCTTTTTTACCCCTTCTTTTTTAAGGGGTTTTTTTGTCCCTCACAAGGGCTTTTATCCTGCCCACAAATCTTTCTTGAAAAATCGCCCTTTGTATGCTAATTTTTATTGTAAATTCTCTTAAAAACCGGAGTGTGAATAATGGAGTGAGGCGTTTTCGACAACTTCAACAAACGCATGGTACGTTATTTGATATAGATTAATACATTGAAAACTAAATGTTCATTTTCGATAATCTTAAATATTATAGGCGATATTAGGAATATATTTATGAAACAGTTGGATAAAGAGAAACTCCCCAAACATATTGCAATCATCATGGATGGTAATGGTCGTTGGGCAAAGAAGAGGTTCCTTAATAGAATTGCAGGACATCAAAAGGGTGCGGATGCAGTAAAGGAAACTGTGAGAACCTGCAGAGAACTCGGTATTGAGGTGCTCACACTCTTTGCCTTTTCAACGGAGAATTGGAGTCGTCCTGCAGACGAAGTGGAAGCATTGATGAACTTCTTGAGAAGATATCTTCTTAAGGAGCGAGATGAAATGCTTACAAATGAAATTCAACTCAATGCAATCGGTGCTATTGAGAATCTCCCTCATGATGTATATTCTGTATTGATGGATACCATTAAATCTACGGAAAATTGCAAAGGGATGATTTTGAATTTGGCGTTGAGTTATGGAGGTCGAGGTGATATTCTCAATGCTTTGAGAAAGATCATAAATGACTATGAGTATGGAAAAGTAAAGCCTGAAGGTATCAATGAAGAGGTGTTTTCGCATTATTTGTACACTGCGGGAATACCGGATCCTGATCTTCTGATCAGGACAAGCGGTGAATATCGAATAAGCAACTTCTTACTCTGGCAGATGGCTTACACGGAAATCTATATTACAGATACACTCTGGCCGGACTTCAAAGAGAAAGACTTGTTCAAGGCCATCATAGATTTTCAGTCCCGGGAGAGAAGATTTGGATTAACCAGCGAACAGGCAGGGACATAGGAGAAGAAAAGGCTACAATGCAACTCAAAAGGTGGTTAACGGCTCTGTCCCTGATACCTATACTCATCCTTGTGATAGGCTATGGCTCGGAACCGATCTTTTTTGGACTGGTCTTGGTTACCACAATACTTGCCATCAATGAATTCTATTCCCTGGTTCTCCCAGAAAACCTGAAAAAGGAAAAAGTTGTAGGTATCCTTCTCGGCTCACTTTTAGCCTACATAATTTTTAGAGGTGAGCCCCCTCTTATATTGGGTACATTAACGTTTATTGTTCTCTTTATGCTTGTCTTTTTTTTATTATCTTTTCAGGATTTAAAATCTGCTGTCCCAAGCTTTGGAAAACTCCTTACGGGGATCTTTTATGTTGGCCTTCTCTTCTCTCATCTTATCTTAATAAGAGAGATGCCTTTCGGAAAGCAATGGGTTTTCTTCGCTCTCACAGTGACCTTCCTGGGGGATACGGCCGCCTACTATGGGGGCAGCTCTTTAGGAAAGAACAGACTGTATCCGAAGATCAGTCCTGGGAAGACAATAGAAGGCTCCATCTTTGGTATTATTGGAAATATAGTGGGAGCTTTCATATTCACGAAATACTTCTTCTGTGAACTGGAGATGTACCATTGTCTTATTCTGGCTTTAGGGATAGGGATAATGGGTCAGGCAGGAGACCTCTGTGAATCAATGATAAAGAGGAGTGTCCTTGTAAAGGATTCTGGTGGTTTACTCCCGGGGCATGGGGGAATACTGGATAGAATCGATAGCATCCTTTTTGCCGCCCCTTTTCTCTATTATTATATAATTTTTGTTCTCTAATTGGTGCCCATCCAGAAATGAATTTTTCCGAAATCACTGTGTTAAGATCTGATGTAAGGGCACATTGCACTGTGCCCCTCCATATACAATGTATTCCTGTGGTATAAATATTTGTCTTCTGTGAACCTGAGAAGAATCTCTCGTTTCTGGATGGACACCCATGGGGATGGAATGGCTAGTTTAGTGAAGAAACTTGCAATACTGGGTTCTACGGGTTCAATAGGTGTAAATACCCTTGATATCGTCGGAAAATACCATGATAGATATGAGGTAATAGCCATGTCCGCCGGCACCAATATCGAAATGTTTAAGAAGCAGATCTTGAGATTCAAACCGAGAATTATTTCCGTGCTGAATAGAGATCTTGCCAGCAGGTTGAAAGAGAAGTTGGGAAAGTCAGACACAGAAATTTTCTATGGAGTGGAAGGAGTTAAAAGAGTTGCCACCGCATCTGAAGTGGATATGGTTGTCTCTGCAATTGTAGGAGCTGCAGGATTGATCCCCACAATATCGGCAATAAGAGCTGGCAAGAATATAGCCCTGGCAAATAAAGAAACTCTGGTCATGGCAGGGAAGGTGGTAATGAAAGAAGCCAAAGAGAATGGGATAATGATCCTTCCTGTAGACAGCGAACACAGCGCAATCTTTCAATCCTTGTTAGGCCATCGGAAGAAAGACATCAAGAGGATCATTTTGACTGCTTCCGGCGGCCCGTTTTTAAATGTATCTCAAGAAGAACTTAAATCTGTTACAATTGAGGAAGCTCTGGCACACCCAAAATGGGATATGGGCAGAAAGATTACTATAGATTCCGCCTCTTTGATGAATAAAGGGCTTGAAGTCATTGAAGCCAGATGGTTATTCGATATCCCTCACGAGAAGATCGATGTCTGTATTCATCCACAGAGTATTGTTCACTCAATGGTAGAGTATATAGATAACTCAATAGTGGCTCAGATGGGATTGCCGGATATGCGCTGCCCTATATCTTATGCCCTCTCGTATCCTGAACGTCTTCAAACAGAACTTCCTTCTGTAAACTTCTTGGAAATCAGCGGACTGACCTTCCAACTGCCCGATGAAAAGAGATTTCCTGCACTGAAACTTGCATATAGGGCCATTGAAGAGGGGGGAACAATGCCTGCTGTCTTAAATGCAGCCAACGAGATTGCAGTGGATGCATTTTTGCAGAAAAAGGTAGGTTTTACAGGGATACCTAGTATAATAGAGCAGACGATGGATTTTCACAAGGCGAAGGAGATACATACAATACAAGATGCTACGGAAGCCGATCAATGGGCCAGGGTTCAGGCAAATAAGCTTGTGTAAGAAAATTATAAGAGGTGCTAAATGGTAACTGCAATTTCTGCCATAATCCTATTGGGGATATTGATCTTTGTGCATGAATTGGGACATTTTATTGTGGCAAAACTCAGTGGTGTGGGAGTTCTTAAGTTCTCACTCGGTTTTGGCCCTAAAATATTCAGTAAGAAAATAGGGGAGACTGAATATCGCCTTTCAACGATTCCTCTCGGAGGGTACGTGAAAATGATTGGAGAAGATCCAGGAGAGGAAGAGGAAGTAAAAAAAGAGGACTTGCCCAAATCCTTCTCCAACAAACCTCTTTTCAAACGAGCAGGTATTGTTCTTGCCGGGCCTCTATTCAATATTATGTTTGCAGTTTTTGTTCTTTCCATAATCTATATGGGTGGCGTTCCCATACTGACAACCGAAGTAGGCGATGTTGTCGAAGGAACACCTGCTTATGAAGCAGGAATCAAAAAAGGGGATCTTATCATTGCCATTAACGAACAGGAAATTTATCGATGGGAAGAATTGACGGAGATTGTACATAATAGCAAAGGACAACTCTTAATCATACAAGTTGAGAGAGGCAAAGAATATCATGAGATACAGGTTAGACCGGAACTTCTCAAAGACAAAAATATGTTTGGAGAGGATATAGAGACGTACAAAATCGGGATTACTGCATCGGAAAAATTGATTACAGAGAAGTATAATCCTTTTGTAGCGGTCATAAAAGGATTTGAACAAACATGGCGGTTGACAAAATTAATAGGTCTCACAATCGTGAAGCTTATTGAGAGAGCCATTCCCGCAGAGTCAGTGGGAGGACCGATTTTTATCATTCAGATGGCCGGGAAGCAGGCCGAGGCGGGCCTCATGAGTTTCCTGTTCTTTATGGCCGTAATAAGCGTTAATTTGGGAATTATAAACCTCTTTCCCATCCCCATTCTGGACGGCGGGCACCTCTTCTTCTTCCTTTTGGAGGCCATTATGGGGAAACCCATAAGCATACGGAAAAGAGAAATAGCCCAGCAGATTGGTCTGGGAATAATCATTCTTCTGATCGTCTTTGTGTTTTACAATGATTTGTATCGGATTTTTACTAAATAGTGTTCATTTAAAAATGACTCTTTTCCCAATCTCTGTGTCAGACTCAGACTCAGATGCTAGGAAACATTGCAATATGCCCCTCTACTTACTCAAAGTCTTCTTGCGGCTAAAATATTCGTCTTCCTCGACTTTGTAGAAAATATCTCATTTCCAGACAGACATTAAAATAGTATTTTACAATATGTCTTAGTTTTCATGAATTTGCATTATTTCGTTGAGAAAAGGTAACTCCTTTGAAGATATTAGCCATAGAGACCTCTACAATGGCTGGAAGTGTAGCCTTGGCAGACGGAGGAGAACTCGTATCTGAATATCTCCTGAATATCAAAGTGACCCATTCCGAAAGGCTCGTTTCGGCCATAGATACTCTATTAAAAGATGCCAGAACCCCCATAAGTGAAATCGATGGCTTTGCTCTGTCCATGGGCCCCGGTTCATTTACAGGACTTCGAATAGGCATGAGCACTGTAAAAGGGCTGGCTTTTGCAACCAACAAACCTGTTGTGGGTATTCCAACCCTCGATGCCCTTGCTCAGAATGTTTTGTTCTCAGACTCTCTGATATGTCCCATACTGGACGCCAGAAAAAAAGAGGTCTATTCTGCACTGTACAAGAGGGCTCATGGAGATAAATTGAGAAAGCTGACAGCAGAACTTGCAATAAAACCGAGGGACCTTACCAAAAAGATCGAAGAAAGAGTTGTCTTTCTCGGTGACGGGATCGATGTTTATAAAGAGTTGATAAAAGAGGAACTGGGAGATCTGGCTGTATTTGCTCCTCTCAACTTGAGGCTCCCTCGCGCTGCAAGTGTGGCAAAATTAGGACTCCATGAATTTCAAAAGAACAATGTCCTCAATGTAAATGAAATTTCTCCATTTTATGTGCGTCTTTCCGAAGCTGAACAAAAATTCAACGAAAGGCATCTGGTTAGTACTATGAAGTAGAAATCTGACAGCAAGCTTCAACAGCAGTCGAATTTTAATGCGTGTACTGTTTTAGAGTCTTAGTGAGCGTTAAGAAAGAAGAGGGAAAGATGCGAGTTTTACACGGACTAGAATTTGATTGCCGCCTATGCGACTCTTTTCAAAAAGCTAAATCACTACAACGAGAGAACATAGAATGAACAATAAACAATACAGCTGCAAACAATGTGTTTTAATACTCCAACGAACGTTTTCACAACGTATTAGAAAGAAATCTTTTAATGGTAATATCCAATAGTGTCATTGTAGGATGAAGTCATGAGAGAGCTTTAAAACACTGAAAAAGAGGAGGTAACCACAATGATAGCAAAAGATTTTACCGGTTGTCACATCCCTATAGTCACCCCATTCAAAGATGATTATTCAATAGATGAAGTAGGGCTGATAAAACTTGTCAATTACATGATAGAAGATGAAGGTGTGAATGGGATCGTACCATGCGGTACCACAGGGGAGTCACCCACATTATCACATAAGGAACATGGCCAGGTTATTGAAATTGTAATAAAAGAAGTAAATGGCAGAGTTCCGGTGATCGCCGGGACAGGGTCAAATAGCACCCAAGAGGCCATTGAAATGACAAAACATGCTGAAGATATCGGTGCCGATGCAAGCCTCCAGGTGGGTCCGTACTATAATAGACCAACCCAGGATGGGCTCAAACGCCACTTTGAAGCCATAGCAAAAGAATCGAAGATGCCCCATTTCATTTACAATGTTCCATCACGGACAGGGAGAAATATAGAACCAAAAACCATTATTGAGCTTTCAAAGATCGAGAACATCATAGGGCTTAAGGATGCAAGCGGGAATCTGACACAGACCATGCAAATCATAGAAGGTACTCAGAACAGTTCTCAAAAGTTTTATGTCCTCTCAGGAGAGGATGCTTTGACGTTTTCCATGATGTGCCTCGGAGGAGATGGCGTTATATGTGCAGTTGGCAATGTCATAGGGAAAGAATTCACAGAAATGTGCAAACTGATAAAAGCAGGAGAATATGAAAAATCAAGGGAGATTCATTACCGAACCCTTCCCTTGGTGAGAGCTCTCTTTATAGAGCCCAATCCTGTGCCTGTCAAAGAGGCCATGAATATGTTGGGGATTCCAGCAGGAAAACTGAGGTTACCCCTTACAGAGTTAAAACCGGAAAACAGGGAGACCTTGAGGCAGGCATTACGAGACCTTGGAAAGTTGTAATACGCAAAAGATAACCGTTCACAGGTCTTATCATGATGCTTTTGTGTGGTAAAGATGTACCATCATGAATCCTCCAATTTTGGTTTCGGGTACCAGGTTTCAGAAGAGAGAAAGACTAGAAATACACTCATCGCTTAAGCAACATCGCTTTTTTTAGACCTCAAGGTCT